>NZ_PSWL01000019.1:0-76029 GCF_002932755.1 Rathayibacter sp. AY1B6 | reverse complement strand
CCGCCGGGTCGGGGCGTGCCGGGACGCGGAGCTGCAGGTCGGGGGATGTTGCCCGGGGTCGGACGCGACCCCATGCCCTGCGAGCTGGCGAAGGGGTTGTTGCCGGGGCGCGGGGCGGCCGGACGCTGTCCCATGCCCTGGTTGCTGGCGAACGGGTTGTTGCCCGGGCGCGGGGTGCCGCCGGGACGGTTGGAGCCGCCCGAGGCGCCGCCGGGGCGCGGGGTGCTCGCGGCGGGAGCCGGACGCGGGGTCACGGGCTTGGGTCCGCCGGGGGTCGGGCCGGACGCCGGCTTCTCGGCGGCGGCCGGAGCCGCGGGGGCCTCGGTCGGAGCCGGAGCGGCGGCCTCAGCGGGCGCGTCCTTGGCGGCCTGGGCGCGCTGAGCGGCCGCAGCCTCCTGGGCTGCCTGAGCCTGGGCCTGGCGCTCGGCGACCGACATCGGCGGTGCCGGCGCCGGAGCGGGCGGCTTGGCCGGGCCGGGCGTCGGCGCGGACGGACGGGCGCCGGAGGGGCGCGGGGCTCCGGAACGGGCTCCGGCGGCGGGGGCGGCCGGGGTCGCCGACGTTCCCGCGGTGGATCCGCCCTGGCCCTGGAGGGCCTGGCGGAGCTTGCGCGCCACCGGGGGTTCGATGCTCGAGGACGGGCCCTTGACGAACTCGCCGAGCTCCTTCAACTTCGCAAGTGCGACCTTGCTATCGACACCCAGTTCGGATGCGATCTCGTGTACGCGTGGTTTTGCCACTTCTCTCCTGTCTTGGGCCTGCACCCAAGACGGGGGCAGGCGTCACGAACGGACGGGTCTCATTTCGAGCCGCTCATCAGTCTTCGCTCATGATCAGTTCACGGGCCGTTCTGCCTGTTCTCTATGGTGTGATCGTGCGCTGCTCCGGGCCCTCCGGTTGAGGGGCCGAGCCGGTCGGATCGTGCGACGTACTGCTCCAGCTCGCTCGCGTCCACGCTCTCGCGTGTCCGGAACGCTCTTCCGAACGCGCGGCGCTTGACCGCGAGCTCGTAGCAGTCGGCTGTGTCGTGGAGCCACGCCCCCCGACCAGGACGAACGGCACGCGGGTCTACCGCGAGGACGTTCGAGTGGAGGACCAGCCTCAGAAGAGAGGCCCGGGGGGCGCGCAGACGGCAGCCGACGCACGTTCTGACGGCTTCCACTCTACTCCCTCCCCTCCGGGACCGCTCCCCCGCACGGCCGATGCTCGGGGATCACTCCCCGTCCATCACCGAATCGGGCTGGATGTCGATCTTCGCGCCGGTCAGCTTGGCGGCGAGGCGGGCGTTCTGGCCCTCCTTGCCGATGGCGAGCGAGAGCTGGTAGTCGGGGACGAGCGCCCGGACGGCCTTCAGGCTCTGGTCGATCACGAACGCGCTGGTCACCTTGGCGGGCGAGAGCGCGCTGGCGACGAAGGTCGGCAGGTCGGAGGAGTAGTCGACGATGTCGATCTTCTCGTTGTTGAGCTCGGCGGTCACCGCGCGCACGCGCTGGCCGAGCTCGCCGATGCAGGCGCCCTTGGCGTTCACGCCGGGCTCGGTCGCGCGCACCGCGATCTTGGTGCGGTGGCCGGCCTCGCGGGCGAGGGAGACGATCTCCACCACGCCGGACGCGATCTCGGGGACCTCGAGTGCGAACAGCTTGCGCACCAGCGACGGGTGGGTGCGGGACACCTGGACCGACGGGCCCTTGGGTCCGCGGCCGACGCTCGTGACGTAGACGCGGATGCGGCGGCCGTGACTGTAGTCCTCGCCGGGCACCTGCTCCTCGGGCGAGAGGATCGCCTCGATGGAGCCGAGGTCCACGTGGATCATCCGCGGGTTGGGGCCCTGCTGGATGACGCCGGCGACGATGTCGCCCTCGCGGCCCTTGAACTCGCCGAGCACGTGCTCGTCGGCGATGTCGCGCAGGCGCTGGTTGATGACCTGCTTCGCGGCGAAGGCGGCGATGCGGCCGAAGTCGCGCGGGGAGTCCTCGGCCTCGCCCACGACGGCGCCCTCCTCGTCGAGCTCGGGCACGAAGACCGAGACGTGACCGGTCTTGCGGTCGAGGTGCACGCGCGCGTCGACGGCGGTGGCCTTGTCGGCGTCGTCGGCCTGGCCGATGTGCTTGAGGTAGGCGGTCAGGATCGCCTGCTCGATGATCTGCACGAGTTCCTCGAAGGGGATCTCGCGCTCGCGCTCCATGAGTCGCAGAACGCTCAGGTCGATGTCCACGGGCGGGCCTTTCTCTCTATTCACTTGGATGCCGCGGTGGTGACCGCGATCGTTCGCCTGTCGGGCTCTCACCCGGATCAGCCCTCAAGGGTACCCGACGCGGCCCGGGGTTCCACCCGCGGATCCTGCCGACGCGGAAAGGGCCCCGCCTGCCGCGGGAAGCGGTGGCGGGGCCCTCGGCGTGTCGGGTCTAGGCGCCCAGCCGGGCGAGCGCGTCGGCGACCGGGAGCTGCTCGCGCTCGCCGGACCGGCGGTCCCACAGCTCGACGATCCCGTCGGCCGCTCCACGCCCGGCGATGACGATCACGGGCACGCCGATCAGCTC
Organism: Rathayibacter sp. AY1B6; assembly: GCF_002932755.1. Lineage (NCBI taxonomy): Bacteria > Bacillati > Actinomycetota > Actinomycetes > Micrococcales > Microbacteriaceae > Rathayibacter > Rathayibacter sp. AY1B6. Next base: position 73,489 of record NZ_PSWL01000019.1, on the reverse strand, counting down.
GGCGTCGCCGAACTTCACGCCGGGCGAGACCTTCGGGCGGTCGTCGACGAGCACGTCGCGGCCGGCGGCCTCGAGGGAGGCGCCGACCGACTCGGCGAGCTCGAGAGCCGCCGCGTCCTTGCCGGTCGCGATCACGTGCACGTCGAACGGCGCGACGTTCGCGGGCCAGAGCAGTCCGCGGTCGTCGTGGGTGGCCTCGGCGATGATGGCGAGGATGCGGGTCACGCCGATGCCGTAGGAGCCCATCGTGACGGTGACGAGCTTCCCGTTCTCGTCGAGGACCTTCAGCCCGAGGACGTCGGCGTACTTGCGGCCGAGCTGGAAGACGTGGCCGATCTCCATGCCGCGGGCGGTCTCGATCGGGCCCGAGCCGTCGGGCGCCTCGTCGCCCGTGCGGACGTCCGCGACCTCGACGGTGGCGTCGCCGTGGAAGTCGCGGCCGGCGACCAGGTCGAGGACGTGCTGCCCGGAGACGTTGGCCCCGGTGATCCAGGCGGTGCCGTCGATCACGCGCGGGTCGAGCAGGTAGCGGACGCCGGTCGCGGACTCCTCGCCCAGGACGGCTCCCTCGGCCGACCAGGGGCCGATGTAGCCCTTGACCAGTCCGGGGTGCTTCGCGAAGTCCTCCGCGGTCGCGGCCTCGACCTCGGCCGGGGCGAAGGCCACCTCGGCGCGCTTGAGGTCGACGTCGCGGTCGCCGGGCAGGCCGACGATCACGAGCTCGCGGGTGCCGTCGAGCGCGGTGAGCGCGAGGACGACGTTCTTCAGCGTGTCCGCGGCGGTCCACGCGCGGCCGTCGGGGCGGGGCTGCGTCGCGTTCGCCAGGTCGACCAGGGTCTGGATGGTCGGGGTGTCGGGCGAGTCGAAGACGCGCGCCTCCGGCAGGCCCTCGACGGGCAGCGCTGCGGGGACGGGCGTGCGGTAGGCCTCGACGTTCGCCGCGTACCCTCCCGCCGACCGGACGAAGGTGTCCTCGCCGACGGGGGTGGGGTGCAGGAACTCCTCGCTCCGGGAGCCGCCCATCGCTCCGGCGTCGGCCTGCACGATCACGTACTCCAGGCCCAGGCGCGCGAAGATCCGCTCGTAGGCGTCGCGCTGGCGCTGGTAGCTCGCATCGAGCCCGGCGTCGGTGTAGTCGAAGGAGTAGGCGTCCTTCATCGTGAACTCGCGGCCGCGCAGGAGGCCCGCGCGGGGCCGCGCCTCGTCCCGGTACTTGTCCTGGATCTGGTAGATCGACAGGGGCAGGTCCTTGTAGGAGGAGTAGAGGTCCTTCACGAGCAGCGTGAAGAACTCCTCGTGCGTGGGAGCCAGCATGTAGTCGGCGTCCTTGCGGTCCTTCAGGCGGAACACGCCGTCGCCGTACTCGGTCCAGCGGCCCGAGAGTTCGTAGGGCTCGCGGGGCAGGAGCGCGGGGAAGTGCACCTCCTGGGCGCCGGCCGCCTCCATCTCCTCGTGGATGATCCGCTCGATGCGGCGCTTGACGCGCAGGCCCAGCGGCAGCCAGGCGAAGACGCCGGGCGCCTGACGGCGGATGTAGCCCGCGCGGACGAGGAGGCGGTGGCCCGCGACCTCGGCGTCGGCGGGGTCCTCCCGGAGCGTGCGGACGAACAGATGCGAGAGACGGGTGACCACGAGGGACGATCCTATCCGCTGCGCTCCCCCGGCTCGCGAGGGCGCCGGGAGCCTCAGTCCGGGATCCGCGAGAAGACGACGGCTCCGCCCGTGCCGTCCAGCAGCACGTCGTCGGGGGTGCCGCCGATCGTCATCGGGCCGGAGAGGAGCGCCCGGAGCCGGATGGCCTCGGGGCTCGGCGTGTCGGAGCAGGTGTCGGATCCGGTCACCTCGTCGCCGGGGACCAGAACACCGCCGTCGATCCGGTAGGCGGCGCTGACCACGAGGCAGCCGGTGCCGACGACCAGGGTCGGCGCACCCCCGACGCTCTCGGAGCGGAGGCGGACACGGGCGTCCTCGACCCACGCCGTGTACGGGGTCTCCCCCTCGGCCGCGGTCAGCACCCAGCGGTCGCAGCCGAAGGGGTCCTGCGGGGTGCGGCTGTCGATGCACTCGCCGGCCTCGGACGACGGGCCGCTGCGGAGCGCGGCGACACCGGAGGCGAGGAGCGCGGCGGCGACGACCACGAGCGCGAGGCGCAGTGCGGGGCGGACCACGTCGATCCGCCCCGCACCGTCTCAGTTCGCGCCGACGGTGACGACCGGGGCCCCGGTCGAGGTGTCGTCGGCCGGCATCTCGGCGGCCAGGCGGTTGGCCTCCTCGATGAGGGTCTGGACGATCTCGGCCTCGGGGACGGTCTTGATGACCTCGCCCTTGACGAAGATCTGGCCCTTGCCGTTGCCGGAGGCGACGCCCAGGTCGGCCTCGCGGGCCTCGCCGGGTCCGTTGACGACGCAGCCCATGACGGCGACGCGCAGCGGGACGCTCATGCCCTCGAGGCCGGCGGTGACGTCGTTGGCGAGCGTGTAGACGTCGACCTGCGCGCGGCCGCAGCTGGGGCAGGAGACGATCTCGAGCTTGCGCTCGCGGAGGTTCAGCGACTGCAGGATCTGCAGGCCGACCTTGACCTCCTGCGCGGGCGGGGCCGAGAGGGACACGCGGATGGTGTCGCCGATGCCCTCGCCGAGCAGGATGCCGAAGGCGGTGGCGGACTTGATGGTCCCCTGGAACTCGGGGCCCGCCTCGGTGACGCCGAGGTGGAGGGGCCAGTCGCCGCGCTCGGCGAGCTGGCGGTACGCCTTCACCATGACGACGGGGTCGTTGTGCTTGACCGAGATCTTGAAGTCGTGGAAGTCGTGCTCCTCGAAGAGGCTGGCCTCCCAGACGGCGCTCTCGACGAGGGCCTCGGGGGTGGGCTTGCCGTACTTCTGCAGGATGCTCGGCTCGAGCGAGCCGGCGTTCACGCCGATGCGGATCGAGACGCCGGCGGCCTTCGCGGCGGCGGCGATCTTGCCGACCTGGTCGTCGAACTTGCGGATGTTGCCCGGGTTCACGCGGACCGCGGCGCAACCGGCGTCGATCGCGGCGTAGACGTAGTTCGGCTGGAAGTGGATGTCGGCGATGACCGGGATCTGGCTCTTCTTCGCGATGATCGGCAGCGCCTCCGCGTCGTCGCGGCTCGGGACCGCGACGCGGACGATGTCACACCCGGACGCGGTGAGCTCGGCGATCTGCTGGAGGGTCGCGTTGATGTTCGTCGTCGGCGTGGTGCACATCGACTGGACGCTGACCTGCGCGTCACCGCCCACGAGCACCTTGCCCACCTTGATCTGGCGGGACTTGCGGCGGGGGGCGAGGGTCATGGGGACCTTGGGAAGACCCAGATTCACTGCTGGCACGCGCCCCATCGTACGCGCGCCGCGGGACCCCTCGTCCGCTCGCCGCGTCTTCCCAGCCGCCGCCCCTCGCCCGGGGCTCCGCCCGCGCGCCGCCGCGTGCGATCTGCAGGCCGACGTGCGATCTGCAGGCCCCCGTGCGATCTGCAGGCCCGCGTGCCATCTGCAGGCATCCGTACCATCTGCAGGCCAGTCACCCCGGAAAGCGCTTCCACACCAGTCCGTCCGTCACGCACCCCCCGGATCCCCTGCACACCGCACCGGAAGAGGACGCCCGTGACCTGACCGGCGGTCCGCACCATCTGCAGGCCCTCGTGCGATCTCCAGGCATCCGTACCATCTGCAGGCCCCTCACCCGGGAAAGCGCTCCCACGGCAGTCCGTCCGCAGCGCATCCCCCGGATCCCCTGCAGATCGCACCGGAACGGCACGACCGCACCCGCCACCCGTCCGCGCACCACCGCGTCTCACCGCGCACGCACCCGAGGCCGTCGGGTGAAGAACCTCTCAGCGATCCGCCCCAGCCGCCGGCATCCCAGCCCTCCCACGCACTCACCCCGCAGAGCTCACCCCGCAGCGCCCGCCCTCAGCGCCCACCAGCAGCGCCGACCGCGCCACGCCGGTCGGGCACCGGCGTGGATACGGCTCAGAACAGCGTGATCGGCTTGACGATGTCGGCGTAGATCAGCAGGGCGCTCATTCCGCCGAGCACGAGCACGACGACGTAGGTCAGCGGCAGCAGGCGGGCGATGTCGACGGGGCCGGGGTCGCGGCGGCCGAAGAGCTTGGCGATCCGGCGGCGCAGGCCCTCCCAGAGAGCGCCGGCGATGTGGCCGCCGTCCATGGGGAGCAGCGGCACCAGGTTGAAGACGAGGAGGGCGATGTTGAGCGAGGCGAGGACGCCGACCATCGTCTGCACCTTCGACACGACGGGGAGCTGGTCGGAGGCGGCGATCTCGCCCGCGATCCGGCCGACTCCGACGACGCTGATCGGACCGTTGGCGTCGCGCGCCTCCGAGCCGAACGCCGCCTGGGCGACGTCGATGAGGCGCTGCGGCAGGTTGAGGATGACGTGGGCGACGCTCGTGATGTTCGACCAGACCGTCTCGGGCACCGCGGTGATCGGCTGCTGTGCGAGGGCCGACGTGGGCGAGATGCCGATGAAGCCGACCGTCTGCGTCTCGATCGCACCGGAGGCGTCGGTGACGGGGGCACCGTTCGCGTCGGTCACCGCGACCTCGTTCTCGGCGGGGGTGATCGTGAGGGTCAGCGGGGCGCCGTCGCGCTGGACGGACACGCTGAGCGGGACGCCCGCGGAGCGCTGGATGATCGGAGTCAGGTCGTTCCAGGTGCTCACCGGAGTGCCGTCGATGGCCGTGATCGTGTCGCCGGGCAGCAGGCCCGCCGCGGCTCCGGGTGCCAGCGGGTCGTCGGCGGTGCAGGTCGCGGTCGCGCGCTGCGACTCCGGGACCACGCACTGCGAGACCGCGGCGAGGGTGCTGGTGCTCTGCGGGATCCCGATGCCGCAGAGGAGGACGGTGAAGAGGACCGTGGCGATCACGAGGTTCATGAAGGGACCTCCGGCCATGACGATCACGCGCTTCCACACGGCGAGCCGGTAGAACGCGCGGTGGTCCTCGCCCTCGCCGATCGTCTCGGCGCTCGCGGCGCGGGCCTCGTCGATCATCGTGGCGTAGGCGCCGCGCTTGGGCTCCTCGAGCTGGGCCTCGGAGGACGCCAGGCCGTTGAAGAAGCCGGTGCTCGACTCCGTGGGCCGGTCCCCCGGGTGCTTCGGCGGGTACATGCCGATCATGGCGATGTAGCCGCCGAGCGGGATCGCCTTGACGCCGTACTCGGTCTCGCCGCGGCGCCGGGAGAAGATCGTCGGCCCGAAGCCGATCATGTACTGCGTGACCTTGACCCCGAACAGCTTGGCGGGGAGCAGGTGCCCCACCTCGTGCAGCGCGATCGAGAGGGCGACGCCGACGGCGATGATGACGACGCCGAGGACGAAGAGCAGCACGGATTCCACCGACACACTGTAGGCCGGGGCCGCCCGTCCACGCTGGGGTCCGCCTGCACGGATCCGATGAACTCCGCGCCCGAGCGGATCAGCGGCGCGACGTCGGCCGAGACGGATCCGCGGAGGCGGAGCCCGTCCGGGCGACCTCTGGTCAGACGACGGCGATCCGCTCGTCCGCCGCGCGGCGCGCCCAGTCCTCGGCGGCGGCCAGCGACTCGCGGGTCAGCGCGCCGTCGACGGTGTGCGCATCGACCACCGCCTCGACCGTCTCGAGGATGTCGAGGTAGCCGATCCGCCCGGCGTGGAACGCCTGCACGGCCTGCTCGTTCGCGGCGTTGAAGACGGCCGGGTAGGAGGCGCCCGCCTCGCCGACGCGCTTCGCGAGCCGGACCGAGGGGAACGCCTCCTCGTCCAGCGGCTCGAAGGTCCAGGAGTGGGAGCGGGTCCAGTCCAGCGGGACGCCGACCCCGGCGACGCGGTGCGGCCAGTCGAGGCCGAGCGAGATCGGGAGCCGCATGTCCGGCGGCGAGGCCTGGGCGATCGTGGAGCCGTCGACGTACTCGACCATCGAGTGGATCACCGACTGCGGGTGCACGGTGACGTCGATCCGGTCGTAGGGGACGTCGAAGAGCAGGTGCGCCTCGATCACCTCGAGCCCCTTGTTGACCAGGGTGGAGGAGTTGGTCGTGACGACCAGGCCCATGTCCCAGGTCGGGTGCGCGAGCGCCTGCGCCGGGGTGACGTCGCGGAGGGAGGCGCGGTCGCGTCCCCGGAACGGCCCGCCGGACGCGGTCAGCACGAGGCGCCGGACCTCCCGGTGCTCGCCCGCGAGAAGGGCCTGGGCGATCGCGGAGTGCTCGGAGTCGACCGGCACGATCTGGCCGGGAGCGGCGAGCGAGGTGACGAGCTCGCCGCCGACGATCAGCGACTCCTTGTTGGCGAGGGCGAGCGTCCTGCCCTCCTCGAGCGCCGCGAGGGTCGGGCCGAGGCCGACCGAGCCGGTGATGCCGTTCAGCACGACGTCCGCGTCGACCGAGCGGATCAGCTGCTCGGCCTCCTCCGCTCCGAACGCCGTGTGCTCGACTCCGAAGGCGGACGCCTGCTCGGCGACCGCCGCCCGGTTCGAGCCGGCGGCCAGGCCGACGACCTCGAACCGCTCGCGGTTCGCGCCGATGACGTCGAGAGCCTGCGTGCCGATGGACCCGGTCGAGCCGAGGATGATGACCCTGCGCATCCGCCCATCCTGGCACGGAGTGCAGAGCGCCTCCCGGTCAGCTGATGGCGAGGATGTCGACCACGAAGACGAGGGTGTCGGTCCCGCTGATCCCCGCGTTCTGGTTGCCCTGGTCGCCGTAGCCCTTCGACGGCGGGATGGTGACGAGCACCTGCGAGCCGACGGTCTGGCCGACCACGGCCTCCTTGAAGCCCTCGATGACGTCGCCGGTGCCGAAGGCGGCGGGAGCAGGCTTGCCCCAGCTCTGGTCGAACACCTCGCCCGTGCCCCAGACCACGCCCTGGTACTGCACGATCAGCTGGTCGCCGTCGGCCACGGTCGCGCCGCTCCCCTTCTTGAGGACGGCGAGCTGCAGGTCGGCGGGCGGGTCCGTCGAGGGGATGGTCACGGTCGGCGCTCCGTCGTCGGCGAGCGCCACCGTCGGCAGGCCGTCGACCGGAGGCTGCGGTTCCCCGTCCGCGGCGGTCGGCACGATCTGCTCGACGTCGATCACCATGACGATCGAGTCGGTCGCGGCGATGCCGAACTGGCTCTGCCCGGCGTCGCCGAACGCGTCGGCCGGGGGAACGACGGCGACGACGCGCGAGCCGACGGTCGCGCAGTTGACGGCCTTGACGAGGCCCGCGAGGTACTGGTCGGTGTCGACCTCGAAGGCCGCGCGGCCACCGGACGCGTAGCTGCTCGCCGAGAACTCGGCACCGCTCGTCCCGTTGTAGAGCGTGTAGTCGACCAGCACGGTGTCGCCCTCGGCGACCTCCTCGCCGGTGCCCTCGATCGCGACGGAGCGCTCGGTGGCGTCCACGCTGACCGGGCTGGGGAACACGGTGACCGGCTTGGTGGCGAAGTCGCCGCTGGTCTGCACCGCGGCGGTCGCGTCGCCCTCGGTCGCGCAGCCGAGCGGGGTGGCGGAGGCGGACGGTGCCGCGCCCGGCTCCCCGGGGGTGCAGGCCGCCAGGCTCAGGGAGGCGCCGAGGACGGCGAGGATCGCGAGGGTTCTGCGCACAGGGGCACCTTTCGTGACCGGCGGCGGCCGGTGGACGTTCGGGGATCGCCTCCATCCTGCACGGCGCGCCTCGCAACGCGCTGGGTGCGGGTCCTCGAACAGTCCAGGCCTACCATCGGAGCATGCGTGAATTCTCGGTCCCCCAGTCCCGAGAGCTCGTCACCGAGCTCCCCGGCCCGCGCTCCGTCGCCCTCCAGGAGCGCCGCGTCGCCAGCGTCTCCCGCGGCGCCGGGACGCTCGCGAACATCTACATGGACCACGCCTCGGGCGCCGTCCTGGTCGACGTCGACGGCAACCGCCTGATCGACCTCGGCTGCGGCATCGGAGTGACCACCATCGGCCACGCGCACCCCGCGGTCGCGGCGGCCGCGGCCGCGCAGGCCGAGAAGCTGACGCACACCCTCTTCACCGTCACTCCGTACGAGAACTACGTCCGGGTCGCCGAGAAGCTCGCCGAGATCACCCCCGGTGACTTCGAGAAGCACTCGATCCTCGTCAACTCCGGCGCGGAGGCGGTCGAGAACGCCGTCAAGATCGCGCGGAAGTTCACCGGCCGCCGCGCCATCGCGACGCTCGACCACGCCTTCCACGGCCGCACCAACCTCACGATGGCGATGACCTACCGCCCCTGGCCGGAGCGCGCGGGCATGGGCCCCTTCCCGGGAGAGATCTACAGCCTCCCGATCAGCTACCCGTTCCGCGACCCCGAGGGCATGACGGGCGAGGAGGCGGCCGAGCGCACCATCGACTACATCACCACCCACATCGGCGCGCAGGAGCTGGCCGCGCTCTTCGTCGAGCCGATCCAGGGCGACGGCGGCATCATCATCCCGGCGCCGGGCTACTTCCGCCGCCTGTCCGAGTTCTGCACCGAGAACGGCATCGTCTTCGTCGCGGACGAGATCCAGGCCGGCATCGCCCGCACCGGCACCTGGTACTCGATCGAGCACCACGGCGTGGTCCCCGACCTGATCACGACGGCCAAGGGCATCGCCGGAGGCTTCCCCCTCGCCGCCGTCACCGGTCGCGCCGAGATCATGGACGCCGTGCAGCCCGGCGGCATCGGCGGCACGTTCGGCGGCAACCCGGTCTCGACCGCGGCGGCGCTCGCGACGTTCGAGGCCATCGAGTCCGAGGGCCTCCTCGAGGAGGCGAAGCGCGTCGAGCGCCTGCTGCAGGCGCGGATCGGCGACTGGGCCGAGCGCTTCGCAGTCGTCGGCGAGGTCCGCGGCAAGGGCGCCATGTGGGGCGTCGAGCTCGTCCACCCGGGCACGAAGAAGCAGTACCCGGAGGCGCTCACCGCGATCCTGAAGCACGCCACCACGAACGGCGTGATCGTCCTCGACGCGGGCAGCTGGGACAGTGTGCTGCGGATCATGCCGAGCGTGGTCATCAGCGAGGAGCTGATCGACGACGCCGCGACCGTGATCGAGGAGGCGCTCGCCCCGTTCGGCTGAGCCGCCGCATGACCGGAGCGGCATGGACGCCCCGGTAGCTTCGTCGGAATGCGGATCGACGACGACCACGAGAGGCCGACTCCCCCGGGGATCGGCCTCTCCGCGCGTCTGGCGCGCCTGTCCATCGGCGGCGTCGGCCGGCTGGTCTACCGGCCGATCGTGGAAGGTCGGGACAACGTCCCGGCCGAGGGACGCGTGATCCTGGCCGCCAACCACCTCTCGTTCATCGACTCGCCGGTGCTGACGCTGCTCGCCCCGCGGCCGGTGCAGTTCCTGGCCAAGTCGGACTACTTCACGGGCACCGGGGTGCGGGGCGCCCTCTCCCGCGCCTTCTTCACGAGCGTCGGAGCCGTGGCGGTCGAGCGCGGCGCCGGCCAGGCCGCCCAGGAGGCGCTGGACCTCGGCCGGGCGATCCTCGAGCGGGACGAGGCGTTCGCCGTCTACCCCGAGGGCACCCGCTCGCGGGACGGGCGCCTCTACAAGGGCCGCACCGGAGTGGCGTGGCTCGCCCTCACCACGGGCGCCCCGGTGGTCCCCGTCGGCATCATCGGCACGCAGGAGCTCCAGCCGGTGGGCACGCGGGTGCCGCGCCTGCACCGGATCACGGTCCGCTTCGGGGCTCCGCTGGACCTCTCGCGGCACGGCTCCGCCGACTCCGGCCGCGCCCGACGCCACGCCACCGACGAGGTGATGGCGGCCGTCCACGCGCTCTCGGGCCAGGAGCTCGCCGGAGCGTACAACGAGTCTCCGCCGACGACCACGGTCGAGCGCATCCGCCGGGCGCTTCCGCACGAGCGCCGCTGAGCCTCAGCGCGCGGACGCCTCCGGCTCGTGGGCGACGGGGAAGTTCACCGAGTTCGCGATGAAGCAGAGCCGGGAGGCCTCGGCGTGCAGCGTCTGGGCGATCGCCACCATCGACTCCTCGGCGACAGTGACACGGGGCCGGAGGGTCACCGAGGTGAAACGGCCGCTCTCCCCCTCCTGCAGCATCGAGCCCACCGCGTCGTCGGTGTAGCCGGTGACGACGACTCCGTTCTTCACGGCCACGTGCAGGTAGGAGAGGAGGTGGCACTGCGCGAGCGCCGCGAGCAGCAGCTGCTCCGGGTTCCAGCGGTCCGCGTCGCCCCGGAAGGGCGTGTCGGCCGAGGCGAGGATGGGCGCCGGGCCCTCCGCCGTGACGGTCAGCTGGCGCCCGTACTCGCGGTAGCCGCTCGTGCCGGTGCCCCGGTCGCCCTCCCAGACGACGGACACCGCGTACTCGTGCTCGGACTTCATCGGGCTCCTCCTCGACGGCGGTGGATCAGGCCGGTCGCGCCGGTCTGGACCTCTGGACGCGGGACCCCCGCGGGTAGACTCCGAGGACCATGACAGACACGCTCGCCCCCCAGGTTCCCACGTCAGCAGTCCCCCAGGAGCGGCGCGTCGCGACCGAGATCCCCGGGCCGCGATCCCGGGCCCTGCACGAGCGCCGCCTCGCCGTCGTGCCCACCGGCGTCGGCACCGCGCTCCCCGTCTACATCGACCGCGCGCACGGCGCGATCCTGGTCGACGTCGACGGCAACAGCTTCATCGACCTCGGCGCCGGCATCGGCGTGACGACGATCGGGCACACCGACGACTCCGTCGTGGCGGCCGCCGCGGAGCAGCTCGCGCGCCTCACGCACACCCTCTTCACCGTCACTCCGTACGAGCCGTACATCCGTGTGGCGGAGCTGCTCGCCGAGCACACCCCGGGCGACTTCGCGAAGAAGACGGTCCTGGTCAACTCCGGCGCGGAGGCGGTCGAGAACGCCGTCAAGATCGCACGCAAGCACACCGGCCGCCCCGGCGTCGCGGTGCTCGACCACGCCTACCACGGACGCACCAACCTCACGATGGCCATGAACTTCAAGGCGCTGCCGTACGGCCTGGGCTTCGGGCCCTTCGCCGGCGATGTCCACCGCGCGCCGAGCTCGTACCCGTACCACGACGGCCTGTCGGGAGCCGAGGCCGCCCAGCGCGCCGTCTCGTACCTCGAGAAGACCGTCGGCGCCTCCGCCCTGGCCTGCCTCGTCGCCGAACCCATTCAGGGCGAGGGCGGCTTCATGGTCCCCGCCGAGGGCTTCCTCCCGGCGCTCCAGGAGTGGTGCACGGCCAACGGCATCGTCTTCGTCGCCGACGAGATCCAGTCGGGCATGGCCCGCACCGGCGCCTGGTTCGCCAGCGAGCACCTGGGTCTCGTCCCCGACCTCGTCCTGTCGGCCAAGGGCATCGCCGGCGGCCTCCCGCTCGCCGGCGTGACCGGCCGGGCCGAGATCATGGACTCGGCGCAGGCCGGCGGACTCGGCGGCACCTTCGGCGGGAACCCCGTCGCCGCCGCCGCTGCGGTCGCGGTCTTCGAGCGCATCGAGCGGGAGGGCCTCCTCGCCGAGGCCGACCGGATCGGCGCGCGCCTGGGCGCGGCTCTGCGCGCCCTGCAGGAGCGCTACGACATCATCGGCGACGTCCGCGGCATCGGCGCGATGATGGCGATGGAGCTCGTGCAGCCCGGCACCGCCGGCACCACGAAGGAGCCGAACGCCGCCGCGGTCCAGGCGATCATCGACTACGCCGCTCAGCACGGTGTCCTCGTGCTGAGCGCCGGCACCTACGGCAACGTGGTCCGCTTCCTGCCGAGCCTCGCCCTGACCGACGAGCTGCTCGACGACGCCGTGTCGGTCATCGCCGACGCGTTCGCCACCCTCTAGGCGCGATCCCCGAAGGCCACCGCGGGCGCCGAGGCGCTCCTCGGTGGCCTTCGGCGTCCCCGGGAGCGCGGGACCGGTCGGCGCATCGGGCAGGATGGGGGGATGCCAGCAGGAACCTTCACCGTCGCCGAGTCCGTCGAGCTGGCCGTCGTCGAGAGATCCGGGTTCGTCGAGTCGCGCCACGCCGGCTCCGCCGTACTCCTCGACTCCGAGGGCCGCGTCGCCCGCAGCCTCGGCACCCCGACGGCGCCCGTCTTCCCGCGCTCCTGCCTCAAGCCGTTCCAGGCCCTCGCGGTGATGACCGCCGGAGTCGAGCTGAACGGCGCGGAGGCGGTCATCGCCACCGCGAGCCATGCCGGAATCCCTCAGCACGTGGCCCTGGTGCAGAACCTGCTCTTCCGCGCCGGCCTGGACCACACCGCCCTGCAGTGCCCGGCCGACTGGCCCGGCGACTCGGGGACCCGCGCTCAGCTTCTGCGGGCGGGCGCGACTCCGGACCCGCTCTACATGAACTGCTCGGGCAAGCACGCGGCGATGCTGCTGGCCTGCGTGCAGAACGGCTGGAGCACCGAGGACTACCTCGAGCGGACGCACCCGCTGCAGCAGCACATCGTCGACACGATCGAGCGCCTCACCGGCGAGCGCATCGTGGCCTCGGGGATCGACGGCTGCGGCGCTCCCGTGCACGCCCTTCCTCTGACCGCGCTGGCGAAGGGCGTCTCGCGCATCGTGTCCTCCTCCCCCGCCTCCCCGTTCGGCCTCTACCGCCAGGCCGGCGTCCTCACGGCCGCGATCCTCGAGAACGCCTGGGCGATCGACGGCCCGGGCCGGGACAACACCGTCGTGATCGAGCGCCTGGGCCTGGTCGCCAAGCTCGGCGCCGAGGGCGTGCTCGTGATGGCCTCGCCCGACGGCACCACGGTGGCGCTGAAGATCCTCGACGGGAGCCTGCGCGCAGCGACGGTGGTCGCTCTGAAGCTCCTGGTCGAGGCGGACGCGGTGGACCGGACCGCGGCGAACGAGGTGCTCGTGCGGCTGAACCCGGTCGTCTCGGGCGGCGGGCGTCCGGTCGGCGCGATCCGCGCCTCCTACGTCTGACCCGGGCACACGCGCTACTGCTCGCGCGCGAGCCGCTTCGCCCGGGCCGCCGCGGAGACCTGCGTGACCACCACCACGAGGATGGCCAGGACGAACACCGCCGATGCGATGACGTTCGCCTCCGCCGGGATGCCGCGCGCCGCCGCGATGTAGATGTACTTCGGGAACGTGGTGACCGATCCGGAGTTGAAGTTCGTGATGATGAAGTCGTCGAAGCTCAGCGCGAACGAGAGCAGCGCCGCGGCGAGGATGCCGGGCAGCAGCAGCGGGAAGGTGATCCGCCAGAAGACCTGGTTCGGCGACGCGTACAGGTCTCGTCCCGCCTCCTCCAGCTTCGGGTCCAGGCTCGCCACCCGCGCCTTCACGGTGACCACGACGAAGCTGATGCAGAACATCGTGTGCGCCAGCACGATCGTGACCAGTCCCTTCTCGGCGCCCACGCTGAGGAACTGCGCGGCGAGGCCGGCTCCGAGCACCACCTCCGGAGTCGCCATGGGGAGGAACAGCAGCAGGCTGATCGCCGAGCGGAACCGGAAGCGGAACCGCACCAGGGCGATGGCGATCATGGTGCCGAGCGCGGTGGCCAGCACGGTGGCGATCACCCCGACCAGCAGGCTGTTCCCGAAGGCGGTCATCACCTCCTCGCTGGTCCAGGCCGACACCCACTTGTCGAGGGTGAAACCGCGCCAGGCGAGGTTGCTCTTCCCGGAGTCGTTGAAGGAGAAGACGAAGGTGTACCCGATCGGGATGAGCAGGAAGAGCAGCGCCAGCGCCGTGTAGACGCCGAGGCCGAGGCCCCGGAAGCGGCGGCGGCCCCGGACCGGGGCGGGGGGTGGCGCGCCGAGCGCCTCCTGGGCGCTCGCGAGCGGACGGTCGGCCGTCGCGGTCACAGGAGGTCCTCCGTTCCACTGCGCTTCACGTAGAAGCCGACGATGACCAGGATCACGGCCATCAGCACGATCGAGAGCGCGGCGGCCGCCGGGTAGTTCTCGAGCGTGAGGAAGTTCGCCTCGATCGCGTTGCCCACCATCGAGGTCTGCGACGAGCCGAGGAAGTCCCGGCTCGCGTTGATGTAGTCGCCCGCCGCGGGGATGAACGTCAGCAGGGTGCCCGAGACGATGCCCGGCATCGACAGGGGGACGGTCACGCTCCAGAACACGGAGGCGGGGTGAGCGTAGAGATCCGACCCGGCCTCCAGGAAGCGCACGTCGAGGCGTTCGAGCGTCGTGTACAGCGGCAGCGTCATGAACGGGATGAAGTTGTAGGTGATGCCGAAGATCACGGCGATCGGCGTCCCCGTGAGATGGCCGTCGCTCGGCAGCACCGCCACGGCCTTGAGCGCCTGCACGAGCGGGCTCTCGTCCGCGAGGATCTGCTTCCATGCCAGCGTCCGCAGCAGGAAGCTGATGAAGAAGGGCGCGATCACCAGCGTGAGGAGCAGGTTCTGCAGCAGCGGCCAGGGCCGCGCCTTCACGCCGATGAAGTAGGCCAGCGGGTAGCTGATCACCAGCGCGAGCACCGTCGCGATCAGCGCGTAGCCGAAGGAGCGGAGCACGTGCGGCCAGTAGTCGCCCATCACCACGAGGTAGTTCTGCCAGGCGAACCCGGGTGCGTACTCGCCGATGTCCCCGTCCGGCACCTCGGCCTGGAACGACGTGAGCACGAGTGAGATCAGCGGTGCCAGGAAGAACAGCAGCATGTAGGCGATGCCCGGCAGCAGCAGGACCAGCGCGATCGTCGACCGCCGGCGGACCGGAGCGTCCTGAGGATCCGCCTGCCCCGTGGCGAAGGCGGCGAAGGCCATGCCTACGCTCCCCCGCTGCGGCCGGCCAGGAGCCCCCGGCGCTGCACGGCGATGGCGCTGGTGGAGTCGTCCGCCTCGAAGCGCGCGACCGAGCCCGGCTCGTCCGCGAGTCCGAAGCCGTGCTCGGTGCTGAAGCCGACCCACACCTCCGCTCCCTCGCCGACGACCGGCCCGAAGACCATGTTCTGCGCGAAGACGACCACCGGGCCCAGGCCCGGCATCCGGATCGTGTACTGGGTGCTGACCCCGCTGAAGGAGACGTCGACCACGCGGCCGGGCCCGAGCACGTTCCGGTCGGAGTCCGCCGGCGGCTCCTGCGTCAGCAGCAGGAGCTTCTCGGGGCGGACGCCGACGGTGATCTCGCCGCTCGTGCGGGCGCAGCGGGCGACGGGCACGACGATCCGGTGCCCGCCCGCGTCGACGGTGAGCGCGCGGTCGGTGCTGCCGACCACCTCCCCCGTGAAGAGGTTGGACTGGCCGAGGAAGTTCGCGACGAACGCGGTGCGCGGGAGCTCGTAGAGCTCCTCCGGCGCGCCCATCTGCTCGATCCTGCCCTTGTTCATCACCGCGACGGTGTCGGCCATCGTCATGGCCTCCTCCTGGTCGTGCGTGACGTGGAGGAAGGTGAGGCCCACCTCCTCCTGGATCGACTTGAGCTCGAGCTGCATCTGCCGGCGGAGCTTGAGGTCGAGGGCCCCGAGCGGCTCGTCGAGCAGGAGCAGTGCGGGCCGGTTGACGAGGGCGCGCGCGAGGGCGACCCGCTGCTGCTGGCCACCGGAGAGCTGCGCGGGGCGGCGCTGGGCGAGGTGGTCGAGCTCGACCAGGCGGAGCGCCTCGTGCGCTTTGCCGACGGGGTCGGCGATCCTCCGCCGCTTCAGGCCGAAGGCGACGTTCTCGAGGATCGACATGTGCGGGAACAGCGCGTACGACTGGAACACGGTGTTGACGGGCCGCTGGTAGGTCTTCGTCTCGGTGACGTCCCGCCCGCCGATGAGGATCCGGCCGGCGGAGGGCTCCTCGAGCCCGGCGACCAGCCGCAGCGTCGTCGTCTTGCCGCAGCCCGAGGGGCCCAGCAGGGCGAAGAAGGAGCCCGCCGGGATGGTGAGGTCCAGGGAGTCGATGGCGGTGAAGCCGGGGTACTGCTTGCTGATCCCGACCAGCTGGAGGTCGGCGCCGCTCTCGGCGAAGGTCCCGATCGCCATCAGATGCCCAGGAGCACCTTCTGGAACTCGGCCTGGTACTCCTTCTCCTCCGCGGCGGTCAGGGTCCGGAACACGTGCGCCTGCGCGAGCGTGTCCTCATCGGGGAAGATCAGCTGGTTCTCGGCCAGCTCCGGATCGATGCTCTCCATGACGTCCTTCGCTCCATCCACGGGGGTGATGTAGTTGACCCAGGCGGCCACCTCGGCGGCGACCTCGGGCTCGTAGTAGTAGTTCATCAGGGCCTCGGCGTTGGCCTTGCGCTCGGAGCCCATCGGGACGACGAAGGTGTCGTTCCAGAGTGCGCCGCCCGAGTCGGGGAAGGCGAACTCCCACTTGTCGCCCGCCTCGGCGTTGATCAGGGTGATGTCGCCGGACCAGCAGATCGCCGCGAGGGTGTCCTCGTTCTGCAGGTCGTTGAGGTACGCGTTCCCCTTGATGTTGCGGATCTGACCGGCGTCGACCTGCTCGCGGAAGACGTCGATCGCGTTCATGTACTCGTCGTCGCCCCAGGAGCCGGCGATGTCCGTGCCCTGCGCGAGCATGATCAGCCCGATCGTGTCGCGCATCTCGCTCAGCACGCCGACGCGGCCGCGGAGCGACGGATCCCACAGCTCCTCGATGCTCGAGAGGCCGTTCGGCAGCTTCTCCTTGTTCCAGCAGATGCCCGAGAACCCCGCCTGGTAGGGGAGGGAGAGCCGACGGCCCGGATCGAAGTCGGGGTTCGCCAGCGAGGGGGTGAGGTTGGCGATGTTCGGGATGTTCGCGTGGTCGAGCTCCTGCACGTAGCCGCGGCGGACCAGGCGCGAGACCATCCACTCCGTCAGGCAGACCGTGTCGGCGCCGATGTACTGCCCGAGCGCGAGCTGGTCCTTCACCTTGCCGTAGTAGGAGTTGTTGTCGTCGACGGCGACGTTGTAGGTCACCGCGATGCCCGTCTGCTCCTCGAAGCCCTGGAGCGTGGGGTAGTTCCCGTCGTCGTCCTCGTCCATGTAGGCGGGCCAGTTGTCCCAGACCAGGCGCGGGTCGTCGGCCGATCCGTCGGCGGCGGCGGTCGGAGCGGCACGGGTCTGCGGGGCGCAGGCGGCCAGGGCGAGGGCACCCGCTCCGAGGCCGATCCCGCCGAGGACCGCCCGACGCGAGAGGACCGCCCGGCGCTCGCGCTCGTGCGAGCGTGCCGCGGCGACGGCCCGGCGGAGGACGGGATCCCTCGGGAGGGGACGGGTCATGGCGGGGGCTCCTGACTGCGTCGGGGCTCGTGCCTCGGGGGCCGAACGTGGGGAAATACTGGCACAGCGCTCGTCCGCCTGTCACGGCGAACGGAGGAGAACGCTCATCCGGAAACATGATCGTCACGAATTCCGCACCCGGAGGCCGTGTCGACCGCCGATTCGGTCCCCGGAGGCCGTGCCCTCAGCGAGTGAGGGGCGGGCGTCCCGAGCCGCCGGCGGACCCGTCGACGCGCTCGACCGCCATCTCCACGGAGGAGAGCAGGATCCGGCTGCCGAGCTTCGCGCGGTAGCGGCGGCCGGCCTCGAGCGGGAGCGGCGCCTGGGTCGGCGCGACCAGCACGGACCCGTTGGCCGACCAGCGGTCCCTGACCCAGAGCCCGCCCTCGTCGAAGCCGAACTCGAGGTGGGTCTTGGAGAGGGATCGCGACGGATCCGGGATCGCGAGGATGTGCCGGAACGTCTCGTTGGGGTCCGGGAGCGGCTGGCGTCCGATCAGGCCGTTGCCGGTCACGATCGCGTGCTGCCCGGTCGCGAAGCTGAGGCGGACGAGCCCCTGCGAGGGCGGTGCCATCGGAGCGCCGGGGGCGGGACGCCGGTGCCGGCCGGGGGCCAGGCCCGGCAGCCAGGCACGGCGGGACGGATCGAGGACCGTCGTGTCGCCGGAGGAGGAGGGTCGGGACGCACCCGTCGTGGCGTGCGCCGCCACCGACGAACCGCACTCGCCGCAGAGGATCGCCCCGGGAGCGAGGTTGGAGCCACACGTGCTGCAGATCACCGAGAACGCCCTTCCGCTCCCCATCGTACCCAGCGCCGGCGCGGGGAGCCCCGAGCCGGCCGAACCCGACGCGAACCGGCAGGCCCGGGACCGTCGTGCGGCTGTTCGGCGTATGCGGGCGGTTCGGCGGCACCGCGACCGCACGGCCGTCCCGTGCCGGAGAGCTGCTCGTCAGACCGGTGCGCCGGCCTCCTCGTCGCCGGTGACCGCGAGGACGTCGACGACGATCACGGTGACGTTGTCGCGCCCGCCGTTGTCCAGCGCGGCGTCGACCAGGGCGTCGGCCGCCTCCTGCGCGGAGCCGGTGCCGCTGAGCAGGTGGCCGACGCCGGCGTCCGTCAGCTCCTTCGTGAGGCCGTCCGAGCAGATCAGCAGACGCGATCCGGCGAGGACGGGCACCAGCCGGTAGTCGGGGACGGGAGCCTCGTGGAAGCCGACCGCGCGGGTGATCACGTTGCTGTGCGGATGCACGTCGGCCTCGTCGCGGGTGATCAGGCCCGCGTCGACCAGCTCCTGGACGATGGAGTGGTCCACGGTGAGCTGCACGAGGGTCCCGGAGACGCTCAAGTACACGCGCGAGTCGCCGATGTTGAAGACGGACCAGTAGGGCTCTCCCCCGACCACCGTGAGCGCGATCCCGGTGACCGTGGTCCCGGTGCCGACGTCGGCCGTGTGCGACTGCCGGGCGATGTCTCCGACCGCCTCCCGCAGCGCCCGGTCGATCTCCTCCGCTCCGACGGTCGCGCCGAGCGCCGCCGTGGACAGGCGCGACACCACCGCGTCGCTGGCGACCTCTCCCGCCGCATGCCCGCCCATTCCGTCGGCGACGGCGAAGAGCGGACTCTTGGCGAGGTAGCTGTCCTCGTTCGCGCTGCGCACGTGGCCGGTCTCGGTGCGCGCGGCCCAGCCGAGGGTCACTTCGGCCGAGGGCGAGTCGGAGCTCCAGGCGGAGACGGGGACGATGACGGACGCGCGGCTGCGGCCGATCTGCGTCATCGCTGCTCCTCGCCTCCCCGTGGCCCGTGGCCGTCCGGTCCGACGGCCCGTGACCGCCGGCTCCGGGGTGCCCGGCCGCCTCCCGATGGTAGTCGCTGACGACCCTCCGCCGAGCCCGCCCGCCGTCCACTCCCCGCGATGCCCGTCGCACGGAGGGTCGGGCGCTCCGACCACCGGATCCGACGCCGGACAGAGCTCCGACGTGCGGATCCACTTGCCCGGACCCCTGTGGACTGCCAGAATCGCCGCATGGCCCCTTCCCGCCCTCCCTCTCAGCGCCCTGTCCAGCTCGACGAGGTCTCGAAGGCGATCATCGAGCAGCTGCAGGCCGACGGGCGGCGCTCGTACGCCGAGATCGGCAAGGCCGTGGGCCTGAGCGAGGCGGCCGTCCGGCAGCGGGTGCAGAAGCTCACCGAGTCGGGCGTGATGCAGATCGTCGCCGTGACGGATCCGATGCAGCTCGGCTTCTACCGCCAGGCGATGATCGGGGTGCGGGTCACCGGCGACACCCGCGACGTCGCGGACCGGCTCGCCTCCATCCCCGCCGTCGACTACGTCGTGCTGACGGCCGGCTCCTTCGACATCCTCGCCGAGGTCGTGTGCGAGAACGACGACGATCTGATCGCCCTGCTCAACCAGGAGATCCGGTCGCTTCCCGGCGTGCTCTCGACCGAGACCTTCGTCTATCTGAAGCTCCACAAGCAGTTCTACAACTGGGGAACGCGGTAAAAGATGACCACCGAGACAGCCTTCTCGACCTCCGGCCTCGAGTCGGGCGACCCCGTCCGCGGGACGGACGCGCCAGGGGGGATCGACGACGCCTCCCTGCAGAAGAAGGCGAAGGACCACCTCTGGATGCACTTCACGCGTCAGTCGACGATGGACTCCGGCGCAGGCGTGCCGATCATCACGCGCGGCGAGGGCCACCACATCTGGGACAGCACCGGGCGCAAGTACTTCGACGGCCTGTCCGGCCTCTTCGTCGTCAATGCCGGACACGGGCGGCGCCGACTGGCGGAGGCCGCGGCGAAGCAGGCGTCGGAGCTCTCCTTCTTCCCGCTCTGGTCCTACGCGACCCCCTCGGCGATCGAGCTGGCCGACCGGCTCGCCGACCACGCGCCGGGCGACCTGAACCGGGTCTTCTTCTCGACCGGCGGCGGCGAAGCGGTGGAGACGGCGTTCAAGCTCGCCAAGCACTACTGGAAGCTGCAGGGCAAGCCGGGCAAGCACAAGGTGATCTCCCGCTCGGTCGCGTATCACGGCACCCCCCAGGGAGCGCTCGCGATCACGGGCATCCCCGGGATGAAGTCGATGTTCGAGCCGCTGGTGCCGGGCGGCTTCCGCGTCCCCAACACCAACTTCTACCGGGCTCCCGAGCACGGCGACGACCTGGAGGCATTCGGCCTGTGGGCGGCGAACCGCATCGAGGAGATGATCGAGTTCGAGGGGCCGGACACGGTGGCCGCCGTGTTCCTGGAGCCCGTGCAGAACTCGGGCGGCTGCTTCCCGCCCCCTCCCGGGTACTTCCAGAGGGTCCGCGAGATCTGCGACAAGCACGACGTGCTGCTGGTGTCCGATGAGGTGATCTGTGCGTTCGGCCGCATCGGGCACATGTTCGCCTGCGACGAGTACGGCTACGTGCCGGACATGATCACCTGCGCGAAGGGGATGACCAGCGGCTACTCCCCCATCGGCGCGACGATCGTCAGCGATCGGATCTACGAGCCCTTCCGCCACGGTCAGGTCGTCTTCCCGCACGGCTACACCTTCGGCGGCCATCCCGTCTCGGCCGCGGTCGCGCTCGAGAACCTCGACATCTTCGAGGAGGAGGGCCTGAACGAGCGCGTGCGCGAGAACTCCCCCGTCTTCCGGTCCACGCTCGAGAAGCTGCTCGACCTGCCGATCGTCGGCGACGTCCGGGGCGACGGCTACTTCTTCGGCATCGAGCTGGTGAAGGACAAGGCGACGAAGGAGACCTTCGACGAGGACGAGTCGGAGCGGCTGCTGCGCGGATTCCTCTCGAAGGGGCTCTTCGACGCGGGGCTGTACTGCCGGGCGGACGACCGAGGCGATCCCGTCGTGCAGCTGGCGCCGCCGCTCACCATCGGCCCGCGCGAGTTCGACGAGATCGAGCAGATCCTCCGGAGCGTCCTCACCGAGGCCTGGTCGCGGCTCTAGCACCCTCACGCGGCGCGCTCCCGCCGAGCGGCGGCGAGCGCGGCCGCGACTCGGCGTGCACCCGCGTGGTGCGGATCGAGCGCGACGGCCTCGTCGGCGAACCGCCCGGCATCCTCGGCACGGCCCTCGCCGGCGAGGAGCCGCGCGAGGAGGACGAGCACTCCGGCTCGCTCGCTCGCGGGTGCGACGACGGCGGCACGGCGGAGCAGCGGAGCGAGCGCTCCCGCCACGCCGGGGTCACCGCTCCGCGCCGACCGCAGCACGCGATCCGCACCGCGGCCGCGCTGCACGGCCACGATGAGCGCGGCCAGGCCCGCTGGCCGGACGTCGGGATCGGGACTGTCGAGAGCTCGCCGGACGAGGTCGTCGACACCGTGCAGCAGGACGTCGGGCAGTTCGGCCCGCGGGTGGCGGTCGAGGAGGCGATCGACCGCGGCGGCCACCGCTCGCGAGTCGTCCCGGTCACAGGCCTCGCGACCGGCATCGCGGCCGGACGACAGGAGCACGGCGACACGGAGGGCGAGGCCGGGGAGCCCGCGCGCACGCTCCTCGAGGGCGGCGACGAGACCCTCGCACGACTCCGGACCCGCCTCGCCGGGATGCACCAGCGCGAGTGCTCGCTGCACCCGCCCGAACCGGCCGAGCGCACCGAGGCAGGCCCGCGCGACGAGGGACGGATCAGCTCCCGTCAGTTCGAAGCGGAGCGAGCCGCTCGGCGCTCCGGAGCGGAACGGGACGAGCACGAGAGTCGCCTCCGACCTGTCCTGTCGGGACCCGTGAGCGGCAGGGAGCAGCGCGGCGTCGTCGGGCGGAGCCGGCACGCGCGAGGCGGGAGTGAGACGGAGGAGGAGCGCTGAGGAGGTCATGCCGCGATCCTGCCGACCACTGCACTCGCCGGGATCGACGCTCTCCCGTGATCATCAGAAGGATCCCGGGATCGACGCCTGTGGAGGGAGAGGTCGCGGCCGACACCGGATCACCGGCGCGCGGAGCACGCCCTCCGACCAGGGGTCCCTCCACAGGACCCGAGCCGCCGAGTTCTGCACCGGTGTCCGATTCCCGCCGGTCGGTCCGGAGTCCCGCGGATACTCTCGACGCATGAGAACGACTCCCCTCCACGTCCGACGGACGACGAGCCCCCTCGGCCGCATCGAGGTGGGCAGCGACGGCGATGCGATCGTCTCGCTCGCCATCGAGCAGGCCGGCCTGCTCCCGCACGAGCACCTCGCGGAATCGGATCTCCCGGTGCTCCTGCGGGCCGTCGAGCAGCTGGACGAGTACTTCGACGGGACCCGCCGCTCGTTCGATCTGCCGGTCGCTCTGCGCGGCACGCCCTTCCAGCTCGAGGTCTGGCAGCGGCTCCAGGCTCTGAGGTTCGGGGAGATCACCTCCTACGGCGCACTGGGCGCGGCCGCCGGTCGCCCCCGAGCGGGCCGGCCGATCGGCGGGGCGGTCGGCGCGAACCCGGTGCCGATCATCGTGGGCTGCCATCGCGTGCTCGCGAGCGACGGACGGATCACCGGCTTCAGCGCGGGCGAGGGCGTCGCCACGAAGGCCTGGCTTCTCGATCACGAGGGGATCCCCCACCGATGAGCACGGCCGACGGGCTCGTCGAGGGAGAGGACGGCCTTCTCCGCTGCGCCTGGAGCGGCGCGGATGCGGAGTACCGCCGCTACCACGACGAGGAATGGGGCACCCCGCTGCACGGGGATCGCCGACTGTTCGAGAAGATCTCCCTCGAGGCGTTCCAGTCCGGCCTCTCCTGGATCACGATCCTCCGCAAGCGGCCGCGGTTCCGCGAGGTCTTCGACGGCTTCGATCCGGCACTGGTCGCACGGTACGACGACGCCGATGTCGAGCGGCTGATGGAGGACAGCGGCATCATCCGGAACCGGGCGAAGATCATCGCCACCCGGGACAACGCCCGGGCCGTGCTCGCGCTCCTCGAGCAGGGCGGAGAGGGCGCGCTCGACAGGCTCGTGTGGTCCTTCCACGATCCGGACGACGAGGATCGGGTGGTCCGAGCCGCCGACGTCCCGGCGACGACGCCCGCGTCGACGGCGCTCGCGCGAGCGCTGAAGGCCGCCGGGCTCCGCTTCGTCGGACCGACCACCGCCTATGCCCTGATGCAGTCGGCCGGAGTCGTCGACGACCACCTCACCGGCTGCTGGCGCCGACGCTGACGCCTACGACTCCGGCACGACGAGGTCGAGCTCTCCCGTCTCCCGGTTCTCGGCGAGCAGGAACCCGCGCCCGGCTGCCCACGCCGAGAGCTCGCCGAGTGACTCCGTCGCCACCCGGTCCTCGGCCAGGGCCCTGACGAAGCGGCCCTTGCCCTGCTTGTTGAAGTGGTTCAGCGACCGGAGGGCACCGTCGGCTCCGCGCGAGCGGACACGGACGAAGAACCGCCCCTCGCCCGCAGGTACCGGTCCGAGCGCCGCGTACGCCTCGCTCCGCAGATCCAGGACGAGCCCGTCCAGCGCGCTCAGCACCCGCCCGGCCTCCGCCGCCCACCAGCGCTTGAGCGGCATCCCCGGGACGCGGGAATCGTGCGAGAGCCGGTACGCGGGGATCGAGTCCAGCGCCCGGATCGGCCCCCAGAGCGCGGACTGCACGATCGCCGTCCGGCCGAGCGTCTCCCGAGCACCGGAATCGAGGCTGCGCGCGTCGAGCGCATCGAAGAGCACCCCGTCGAAGCGGTCGACCGCGGGGAGGCCGACCGCCGTCGCGAGGGCGGCGTTGCGATCGATCTCGCCGAGCTGGCGCGGACCGAGCTTCAGCGCCCGCGCCGAGAGCTCGCGGTCTCCGGCCAGGGCGATCAGCGCCTCCGCCAGCTCGCGCCGCTTCGCATGGAGCTCGGGGAAGGCGAGCGACTCGAGCACGAACGGCTCGTCGCCTCCGTCCCGCTTCGTCTCGGACGGTGGGAGCAGGACGTGCACAGGACTCCTTCGGACAAGAGGGGAGGACGGCACGACGGAGGGGCCGGACGATCGCGATGATCGTCCGGCCCCTCCGTGCCGCGGTGGGCGGCGGTGTACTAGACCAGCGAGGCCTGACGGGCGACCACGGTCACCACGTCGTTCTCGACGGACAGGAAGCCGTCGTCCGCCTGAGCGGTGAGACGCGTGCCGTCCAGGGCCGTGACGCGCACCTCGCCGGTGGCGAGGATCGCGAGCATCGGCTCGTGGCCGGCGAGGATGCCGATCTCGCCCTCGACGGTGCGAGCCGTGAGCTGCTTCGCCTCTCCGGACCACACCTCGGCGTTCGCGGACACGACGCTGACCTTCAGGGTCCCGGCCATGATCAGCCGTTCTCCTTCTGGATCTGGGTCCACTTCTCCTCGACGTCCGAGATCGAGCCGACGTTGAAGAACGCCTGCTCGGCCACGTGGTCGAACTCGCCCTTGGTGATCGCGTCGAACGACTCGATCGTGTCCTTCAGCGGGACGGTCGAACCCTCGACACCGGTGAACTTCTTCGCCATGTAGGTGTTCTGCGAGAGGAACTGCTGGATCCGGCGCGCACGCGACACCGTGATCTTGTCCTCCTCCGACAGCTCGTCGACACCGAGGATCGCGATGATCTCCTGCAGCTCCTTGTTCTTCTGCAGGATCTGCTTCACGTTCGTCGCCACGCGGTAGTGGTCGGCGCCCAGGTAGCGGGGGTCGAGGATGCGCGAGGTGGACGTGAGCGGGTCGACGGCCGGGTAGAGGCCCTTCGACGCGATCTCGCGGGAGAGCTCGGTGGTCGCGTCGAGGTGGGCGAAGGTGGTCGCCGGCGCCGGGTCGGTGTAGTCGTCGGCGGGCACGTAGATCGCCTGCAGCGAGGTGATCGAGTGTCCGCGCGTCGAGGTGATGCGCTCCTGGAGCACACCCATCTCGTCGGCGAGGTTCGGCTGGTAGCCCACCGCGGAGGGCATGCGGCCCAGGAGGGTCGACACCTCCGAGCCGGCCTGCGTGAAGCGGAAGATGTTGTCGATGAAGAGCAGCACGTCCTGCTTCTGCACATCGCGGAAGTACTCCGCCATGGTCAGCGCCGACAGGGCGACGCGCAGACGCGTTCCCGGCGGCTCGTCCATCTGGCCGAAGACGAGCGCGGTCTTGTCGAAGACGCCCGCCTCCTCCATCTCGGCGATGAGGTCGTTGCCCTCACGAGTGCGCTCGCCGACGCCGGCGAACACGGACACTCCACCGTGGTCCTGCGCGACGCGCTGGATCATCTCCTGGATGAGGACGGTCTTGCCGACGCCCGCGCCGCCGAACAGGCCGATCTTGCCGCCCTGCACGTACGGGGTCAGCAGGTCGATGACCTTGATGCCGGTCTCGAACAGCTCGGTCTTGGACTCGAGCTGGTCGAACGCCGGCGGCTTGCGGTGGATGGGCCAGCGCTCGGTGATCTCGAACGACTCGCCGTTGATCTTCCCGTCGGCGTCGGCGTTGAGGACCTCGCCGATCACGTTGAAGACCTTGCCCTTGGTCACGTCGCCGACCGGCACCGAGATCGGCAGGCCGGTGTCGTGGACCTCCTGGCCGCGGACGAGTCCGTCGGTGGGGTTCAGGGAGATGGCGCGGACGAGGTCGTCGCCCAGGTGCTGCGCGACCTCGAAGGTCAGCTTGCTCGAGACGCCCTCGACCTCGACGTGCGTGTAGAGCGCGTTGTAGACCTCGGGGATCGCGTCGTGGGGGAACTCGATGTCAACGACGGGGCCGGTGACGCGGGCGATGCGGCCGATGGCCCCGCCCGACGTCCCGGTCGCCGCCTCAGGTGCGGTCAGTGTCATTGCTACTTCCTTCTGTGGTCTCACCGCTCCCGGAGGGCGGAGTCGAAACTGTGTGGAGCGGAGCCCTCTTACTTGGAGGAGGACAGGGCGTCGGCGCCGCCGACGATCTCGGCGATCTGCTGCGTGATCTCGGTCTGGCGGGCGTTGTTGGCGAGACGCGTGTAGGTCTTGATCAGCGTGTCCGCGTTGTCGCTCGCCGACTTCATGGCCTTCTGGCGCGCCGCGTGCTCCGAGGCCGCCGACTGCAGCATCGCGTTGAAGATGCGGCTCTCGACGTACACGGGCAGGAGGCGGTCGAGGACCGTCTCGGGGTCGGGCTCGAACTCGTAGAGCGGGTACAGCTCGCTGTTCTGCTCCTCGGCGCCCTCGACGACCTCGAGCGGCAGCAGCCGGACGACGGTCGGCTGCTGGGTGACCATGCTGACGAAGCGGTTGTAGACGAGGTGGATCTCATCCACGCCGCCCTCCTCGTCATCGAGGTTGTACGACTCGACGACCGCGTCCGCGATCTCCTTCGCCGTCTCGAACACGGGCTGGTCGGTGCCGCCCGTCCAGACGCGGACGCTGGCCCGCTTCCGGAACGAGAAGTACGCGTTCGCCTTGCGGCCGACCAGGTAGAAGACGACCTCCTTGCCCTCGCTGCGCAGCAGCGCGGCCAGCTCCTCGGCCTCCTTGAGCACGCTCGAGGAGAAGGCGCCGGCGAGGCCGCGATCGGAGGTGAAGATGACGATCGCGGCCGTGTCCAGCTTCTCGCGCTCGGTCGTGAGCGGGTGCTCCACGTTCGAGTAGGTCGCGACAGCGGACACGGCGCGCGTGATCGCGTTCGAGTAGGGCGCCGCGGCAGCGACGCGGTTCTGCGCCTTCTGGATGCGCGAGGCCGAGATCAGCTCCATGGCCCGAGTGATCTTCTTGGTCGTCTGGGCCGAGCGGATCTTCGACCGGTAGACCCGGAGTTGCGCTCCCATGTGTCTCCTGTTGTCCTAAAAGTGGCGAATCGTCGGGGTGCCGCTGGTCAGCGACGGCCCTTGACGATCTTCTCCTGGCCGACCTCGTCGGCCGCGATGGCCTGGTGCTCCTCGCGCCCGACCGAGGCGAGCGGCTTGCCCTCACCGGTCTGGAACTCGAGCTTGAAGCCGTCGACGGCACGGTTGAGCTCGGCGACGGTGTCGTCGGAGAGCACGTTGGTGTCGCGGAGGGTGTTCAGCACCTGGGTGTTGCGGCCCAGGTAGTCCAGGAGCTCGCGCTCGAAGCGCAGCACGTCGGGGACCGGGACCTCGTCGAGCTTGCCGTTCGTTCCGGCCCAGATCGAGACGACCTGCTCCTCGACGGGGTACGGCGAGTACTGCGGCTGCTTGAGCAGCTCGGTGAGGCGGGCGCCGCGGGCGAGCTGGCGGCGCGACGCGGCGTCGAGGTCGGAGGCGAACATCGCGAAGGCCTCGAGCGAGCGGTACTGCGCCAGCTCGAGCTTCAGCGTGCCGGAGACCTTCTTGATCGACTTGACCTGCGCGTCGCCGCCGACCCGCGAGACCGAGATGCCCACGTCGACCGCGGGACGCTGGTTGGCGTTGAAGAGGTCGGACTGGAGGAAGATCTGGCCGTCGGTGATCGAGATCACGTTGGTCGGGATGTAGGCCGAGACGTCGTTCGCCTTGGTCTCGATGATCGGGAGACCGGTCATCGAGCCGGCGCCGAGCTCGTCGGACAGCTTCGCGCAGCGCTCCAGCAGACGGGAGTGCAGGTAGAAGACGTCACCGGGGTACGCCTCGCGTCCCGGCGGGCGGCGCAGGAGGAGCGATACGGCGCGGTAGGCCTCGGCCTGCTTCGACAGGTCGTCGAAGATGATCAGGACGTGCTTGCCGCCGTACATCCAGTGCTGGCCGATGGCCGAGCCGGTGTAGGGGGCGAGGTACTTGAAGCCGGCGGGGTCGGAGGCGGGGGACGCGACGATGGTCGTGTACTCCATCGCTCCGGCGTCCTCGAGCGCGCCCTTCACCGAGGCGATGGTCGAGCCCTTCTGGCCGATGGCGACGTAGATGCAGCGGACCTGCTTGTTCGTGTCGCCCGACTCCCAGTTGGCCTTCTGGTTGATGATCGTGTCGATCGCGATGGCCGTCTTGCCGGTCTGGCGGTCGCCGATGATGAGCTGGCGCTGGCCGCGGCCGACCGGGATCATCGCGTCGATGGCCTTGATGCCGGTCTGCAGCGGCTCGTGGACCGACTTGCGCGACATGACGCCGGGAGCCTGGAGCTCGAGGGCGCGGCGGCCCTCGGAGGCGATCTCGCCGAGTCCGTCGATCGGGTTGCCGAGCGGGTCGACGACGCGACCGAGGTAGCCGTCGCCGACGGGGACCGAGAGGACCTCGCCGGTGCGGGTGACCTCCATGCCCTCCTCGATGCCGGAGAACTCGCCGAGGACGACGACGCCGATCTCGTTCTCGTCGAGGTTCTGGGCCAGGCCCAGGACGCCGTTGGAGAAGCGGATGAGCTCGTTGGCCATGACGCCGGGGAGGCCCTCGACGTGGGCGATGCCGTCGGCGGCGTCGATGACGTAGCCGACCTCGGTGGTGGAGGCCTTGCCCGGCTCGTACGACGAGACGAAGTCCTTCAGCGCGTCGCGGATCTCATCCGGGCTGATGGTGATATCTGCCATGGGAATTCCTATTCGTTGGGTCCGTGCGAGCCGAAGAGGTCGTCGGGGCCTGACCTGGATGGTGCGGGGGTCGAGGGCAGTGCCCTCTGAGGATACGTGCGCCCGTCAGGACGCGAGCTGGAGCTTCAGGTCGGACAGCCGTGCGGAGACGGTTCCGTCGATGACCTCGTCGCCGACGTGCAGGCGCATCCCACCCAGGAGGGAGGGATCGACCACGACGTTGACGGAGACCGGTCGGCTGTACTGGCGCGTGAGCGCCGAGCGGAGCCGGTCGAGCTGCTCGGGAGCGATCGGTGCGGCGACCGAGACCGTGGCGAGGATGAATCCGCCCTGGTCGGCCACCACGCCGGCGGCGAAGCGGACGAGCTCCGGGATGCGGCGACCGCGCGGGTGCGCGATCAGCTGCCGGAGGATCGCCAGCGTCTCGGCCGCGGCCTTGCCCTCGAGGAGGCGCTGCACGAGCGCGACCTTCGAGTCGGCGGCGGCGAGCTTGCTGCCGAGCGCGAGCTCGAGCTGGGCGTCGGAGGCGACGACCTCGCCGAAGGAGTGGAGCTCCTTCTCGAGGTTGACGCCCTCCGGAGCGGAGGACGCGATCGCGCGGACCCCGACCTCCTCGACCCCGGCGACCATGTCGCTCGGGCTCGACCAGCGGTGACCGACGATCACGGTGAGCAGGCGCTTGGCCGGCTCGCCGAAGGGACCGAACACGCGGGCGACGAGAGCCTGCTTGCTGCTCGAGTCGGCGCTCGGGTCGGCGAGGGCCGCGCGCAGCTGCGCCTGGCCGTCGATGACCCGAGCCGCCTCGAAGAGCTGCTGGGCCGTGTCGAGGGACGCCTGACCGTCGAGGGCGGAGAGCTCCGCCTTCGCCGATGCGAGTGCCTGCCTGGACGCGCTGCCCATCAGTTGTTCGCCTTCTCCGAGGCCTCGAGGTCGGCGAGGAAGCGGTCCACGATCGCGGACGCCTTCGCGTCGTCGTTGAGGCTCTCGCCGATCACGCCGGAGGCGAGGTCGATGGCGAGGGTTCCGACTTCGGAGCGGAGCGAGACGACGGCGGCCTGACGGTCCGCCTCGATCTGGGCGTGCGCGTTGTGGAGGATGCGCTCGGCCTCGGCCTGCGCCTGCTCCTTCTTCGCCGCCACGATCGCGTTGCCGTCGGCGTTCGCCTTCTCACGGATCACTCCGGCCTCGGCGCGCGCCTCGGCCAGCTGAGCGGTGTACTTCTCGAGGGCCGCCTCGGCCTGTCGCTGGGCCTCGTCGGCCTTCGCGATGTTCCCCTCGATCGCAGCGGACCGCGCATCGAGCATCTTCTGCAGGCGCGGCAGGACCAGCCTCCAGAAGAAGAACAGCAGGATGAGGAAGATCACCCCCGACCAGAAGAAGTCGTAGAACTCCGGGATCAGAATGACCGCGGGGACGTCACCTTCTTCCGCAGCGATGTTCACAGCGGTGCTGAGCACGACTAGACCGCGAAGATGAAGTAGGTGGCGAGGCCGATGAGCGCGAGCACCTCGGTGAACGCGATGCCGAGGAACATCGTGGTCTGGAGGCGGCCGGCCATCTCGGGCTGGCGCGCCATGGCCTCGACGGTCTTGCCCGCGACGATGCCGACACCGATGCCGGGGCCGATCGCTGCGAGGCCGTAACCGACCGTCGCGATGTTGCCGGTGAGTTCGGCGAGAACGGTGACTGAGTCCACGAGTGGGTCCTTTCAGTGGGGTGATCGTGAGAACGGGCGGGAGCCCGTGAGTAGTGGGGTCAGTGCTCCTCGGCGACGGCCAACTGGATGTAGACCGCAGCGAGGAGGGTGAAGATGTAGGCCTGGAGCACGGCGACGAGGAGCTCGAAGAGCGTGAACGCACCGCCGAAGGCGAAGGTCACGACGCCGAAGAGCTTGAAGCCCGGGTCGATCTGGGAGCTGAAGAGGAAGAACTGCGTGGCCGAGAAGCACAGCACCAGCAGGAGGTGGCCGACGATCATGTTCATCACGAGCCGCAGCGCGAGCGAGAGCGGACGGATGATGAACGTCTGCAGCAGCTCGATCGGCGTGAGGATGAAGTAGATCAGGAACGGCGCTCCGGGCGGGAACAGGGCGTTCTTGAAGAAGCCCATTCCCCGGTCCTTGATGCCCGCGTAGATGAACGTGACGTAGGCGACCAGGCCGAGGAAGAGCGGCATGCCCACCACGGACGTCCCGGCGATGTTCAGGAACGGGACGATGCCGGTCAGGTTCATCGAGATGATCGCGAAGAAGATCGTGACGAGGATCGGGAGGAACCGGCGCGCGTCCTTCTCGCCGAGGATGTCCTTGGCGATGGTGACGCGGACGAAGTCGAACGCGAGCTCGACGACGTTCTGGAAGCGGCCGGGGACGAGGCGCAGCTTGCGCGTCCCGAGCCAGAAGAACAGCATCAGTGCGATGACCGCGATGAAGCGGACCAGCATGACGCGGTTGATCTCGAAAGGGGTTCCCTCGAAGAGGAAACCGGGCGGGAAGAACTCGGAGATCGACGGGGTGTGGAAGTCACTCTCACCGGTCGAGGACGAGACCAACAGGGTCACAGCGTTAGCAAACAGCGCTAGCTCCTGGAATTCGGGGCGTGGCACGTTGCAGCCGACCGAATCGAATCATTCGGACGCAACGCTCTCGCGACGACGAAAGGTGGGTTTTCCGCTCGGACGGCGATCGTGCTCGACGACCGCCATCAACGATGAGACGATCTGAGGACACGTTCGCCTGCGGGATTCGTCCCTACTGTAGCAACAGAACGGCCTGAGAGCCGAATCGTGGTCCTCTCAGGAACCGTTCGGCTCGTCCTCATCGAGCGATGTCGCTGACGTTCGGCATGCGCGAGCGCGAGACGACGAGGACGTCGATCACCAGGGACCCGAGGACGGCGACGATGATCGTGACGAACATCGCCGTGCTGTTCAACCACGGCTGATCGCGCAGCACCAGAGCGGCGATCACGAACAGCACGAACTTGGCGAGCCACGTGCCGAGGACGACCGCGAAGAACCCGCCGATGTCGAGGCGGTTGGCGACGAGGATGCTCGCGGCGGTGAGGAGCACCATCGCACCGCCGACGATCGCGCCGAGGAGGGCGCCGATCGCGCCCTCTCCCCCGGCCGCGATCCCGCCGACGACGGTGCCGAGAACGGCCAGGGCGAGCACGAAGAGGCCGCCCACGACCAGCGCGCGGCGCAGGACGGGGACGGACGCGGGCTGCGGACGGGGGGTGGCCGGGGAGGCTCCGGTCATGATGCTTCCTTCCGCGCCGTGGTCGGCGCTGTCGTGTCCCGGTCGATCGGGAGTCCGGCCGGCGGACGGAGCAGCTCCGTCGAGGACGCGCGGTCGAGGGGGTCGAGCACGGGTGAGGCCTCCGCGGACTGCGCCGCCGCCTCGAGCCGCTTGCGACGGCTGAGCGGGGCGAGCGTGACGACGGTGCAGACCAGCAGTCCGACTCCGAGGAAGACGAGCGGGACCCACAGCACGTCGACCACGAACATCAGCAGGCAGCTGACGGCGACGACGGCGGTCCACGCGTAGAAGATCAGCACGGCGTGCAGGTGGGAGTGCCCCATGTCGAGCAGGCGGTGGTGCAGGTGCTTCCGGTCGGCGCTGAACGGTGACTTGCCCGCGCGCAGACGCCGGATCACGGCCAGGCCGAAGTCCATCAGCGGCACCACGAGGATCGCGAACGGCAGGATGATCGGGATGAACGCGGGCAGGAGCTCCTTCGCCGCGAGCTGGGCCGGGTCGATCTGGCCGGTGACGGCGATCGCGGAGGTGGCCATCAGCATCCCGATCAGCAGTGCGCCGCTGTCGCCCATGAACATCCGCGCCGGACGCCAGTTGATGGGGAGGAATCCGGCGCAGGCGCCGACCAGCAGGACCGCGATGAGCGAGGCCAGGTTGAAGTAGTCGGTGGGCGAGGTCTGCTGTACCAGCAGGTAGCTGTAGAGGAAGAAGACTCCGTTGGCGATCAGGGCGACGCCCGCCACGAGGCCGTCCAGGCCGTCGATGAAGTTCAGGGCGTTGGTGACCAGGACGATCGCGAGCACGGTGATGATCAGCGACATCCACGGCGAGCCGACGGTCAGGCCGCCGATCGGCAGGGAGACGATCTGCACGCCCTTCCAGGCGATCAGGCCCGCGGCGATCAGCTGACCGGCCAGCTTCGTGGTCCAGTCCAGATCCCAGATGTCGTCGGCGACGCCGATGAGCACGATGAGCAGGCTCGCGCCGAGGATCGCGAGGATCGGCTCGGGATTGGCGAACACCAGCCGGAAGTAGGGCAGCTGGGAGGCGATGCCGAAGCCGACGAGGATCCCGAGGAACATCGCGATGCCGCCCAGGCGGGGGGTCGGCCGCGTGTGCATGTCCCTGACGCGGATCTTCGGGTAGAGCCGGTACTTCAGGCTCAGCTTCCAGATGACCCACGAGAGCGCTCCGGTCACGAGCGCGACCGCGAGCGAGACGAGGGCGAAGGTGATCACCGGTTACTCACCCGGAGCGGGGTCGGTGCGGGCGGCGCCGGTGCCGGGCGTCGGCGCGTCCGTGCTCGACGGGTCGGCGTCCGGCGCATCGGCGGAGTCGACGGGCGCGGAGTCGTCCTGCAGGCGCGCGCCGGAGGCCCAGTCGGGACGCGCTGTCGGGGTCCGCTCGAAGGCGTAGGGGTCGCCGGCGGTCGCGGCCTCGTCGGGCTCCTGCTGGTCCCCGGCCTGCGCCGCGCCGACCGCAGAGGCGTCGGGCTCCGACGTCTCGGCACGGGGCGCGTCCGGATCCGGGAGCAGGTCGCCGACGACCTCGCGGATCCGCTCGGCCGACACGACGCCCTGGCGCAGGATGCGCAGGGTGCCGCCCTCGAAGCTCAGCGCGGTCGCGTCGACGATCGTCGAGGACTCGCTGGCGCCCGTGGGGCGGTCGCTGTAGCGCGATCCGGCGGCGCCGGCGTCGAGGTAGACGTCGACCGAATCGCCGAGCTGGTCGAACGCCTCCTGCGCGGTCGTGGCCGAGGGCGCTCCGGTGCGGTTGGCGGAGGAGACCGCCAGCGGGCCCGTCTCGGCGAGGAGCTCGATCGTGACCGGGTTGTCCGGCATGCGCAGCGCCACGGTGCCGCGCGTCTCGCCCAGGTCCCAGACCAGGGAGGGCTGGGCGTGCAGGACGATGGTGAGCCCGCCGGGCCAGAACTCCCGCGCGAGGTCGCGCACCGCCTCCGGCACGTTCTCGGCGAGGGCGTCGAGGGCGGCCACGTCCCCGATCAGGACGGGCGGCGGCGACTGCCTCGTCCGTCCCTTCGCGTCGAGCAGGCGCTGGACCGCGGCCGCGTCGAACGCGTTGGCCGCGACGCCGTAGACGGTGTCGGTGGGGATCACCACGAGCTCGCCGCGGCCGATGGCCGTCCGCGCGAGACGGGTGCCGGTCAGGAGGTCCGTGTCGACGGAGCAGTCGTAGATGCGTGCCATAACGGGTCGATGATACCGGCGCGCCCGTCGTGCCTGCCGCGGATCGCCCGGATCCGCTCGACGGTCCCGTCCGCCGCGCGATCCGGGACTGGCGCGATATGCGGCCGGAATTGGCGCCTTTCTCTTCTCTGTCGCGTTATGAATGCGAAATGGCGGCTTTTGAAATGCGAGTTGTAACATCCGAAAGCCCGTTCATCCGGGACGCCTTCTTCGTCGCTGATCGACTCTCCCCTGCCGCCACGCACTGCGCGCGGTCGGCCCCGGGACGAGACGTTCTTCGTCGTGCAGAGGCGTCCCCTTTCACTGCATCTCTCTGCGACGACATCGATCCGGGCCGCGGAGAGGAGAGAAGAGGAATCGATGAGCGGAGTCATCGTCCACGAATGGATAGAGCCCTTCGGCGGCGCGGAGAAGGTTCTCGACGCCATGGCCGACTCGTTCAGCGACGCCGAGATCCTGTGCCTGTGGAACGACGCCCCCGACCGCTATCCGGACCACGTGGTCCGCGAGACCTGGCTGGCGCGCACGCCCCTCCGCTCGCACAAGGCGCTCTCCCTCCCCGCCATGCTGCCGACGTGGAGGTCGCAGCCGTTCCACGACTACGACTGGGCGCTCGTCAGCTCGCACGCGTTCGCGCACCACGTGCGCTTCCGCAACCAGCCGGACGGCTTCCGCAAGTACGTCTACGCCTACACGCCGGCCCGCTACGTGTGGAATCCCGAGCTCGACTCTCGGGGGGACGGCGCCGCCGTGCGCGCGGTCGCTCCCGCGTTCCGCGGCATCGACCGCAGGCGCGCGCAGGAGGCGACGTCGATCGCCGCCATCAGCGAGTACGTCAAGGAGCGGATCGACCGGGCGTGGGACCGCGACTCGATCGTCATCCATCCACCGGTCGACGTCGAGCGGATCCACGCGGTCGCCGACTGGTCGACGCACCTCACTCCCGAGGAGGAGCGGATCGTCGAACGGCTCCCCTCCGACTTCGTGCTCGGAGCCTCCCGGTTCATCGCCTACAAATCCCTCGAACTCGTCATCCGCGTCGCGGAGGCCATCGGCACGACCGCCGTGCTCGCCGGCTCAGGTCCCGAGAAGGAGAGGCTCGAAGCCGCAGCGGCCGCCTCCTCGGCGCCCGTCGTCTTCATCCCCCGGCCTTCGGATGCACTCCTCTTCACGCTCTACGAGCGCTCGCTCGCCTACGTCTTCCCACCGGTCGAGGACTTCGGGATCATGCCGGTCGAGGCGATGGCCGTCGGCACCCCCGTGATCTGCAGCGACACCGGCGGTGCGACGGAGACCGTCGTGGACGGAGTCACGGGCGTTCACATCCACGACTGGGACTCCGCGGACCTGGCCGACGAGGCGATCCGAGCTCTGTCGCTCGATCCCGAGGCCGGCAGACGGCACTCCTGGATGTTCGCACGCTCCCGGTTCGAGGAGCAGCTCGCCGACTGGGTCCGGTCGTGACCACCAGAGGTGAACCCGCCGGAGCGGCACCGGCATCCACCACTACGGAGGAACCGTCATCAGCGTCCACGTCCTGATCGTCAACTACGCGTCCGCCGAACTCGTCAGAGCGCTTGTCGCCTCGCTCCGCGACGAGCCCGTGGACTCGATCCGCGTGCTGGAGAACGGCTCCGGTCCCGAGCAGGTCCGGATCCTCGAGGAGGTCGCCCGCTCCGACGAGCGGATGCAGGTCTCGGTCAGCCCGACCAACCTCGGATTCGGCGCAGGAGTGAACAGACTCGCCGACAGCGTCGAGGCTCCCGACGAGGACGTGCTCTGGATCCTCAACCCCGACACGGTCGTCGCGCCCGGGTGCGTGGCCGTGCTCGAGGAGCATCTCGCCACGCACCCGAGGACCATCGCCTCTCCTCTGATCCTCGATGCGACGGGAGGGGTGTGGTTCGCCGGCGGCGAGCTCTCCCTCCCGTCCGGCCGGTCGACCCACTCGGGTTACGGCCGATCGCCGGACGGCCTTCCGACCCGGGCGTTCCCCACCCGGTTCATGACGGGAGCGGCGATGACGACGACCATGACGACCTGGCACGCCCTCGGCGGCTTCCGGGACGACCTCTTCCTCTACTGGGAGGACAGCGAACTGTCGGTGCGCGCCTCACGGTCGGGCATCGAGCTGACGGTCGTTCCGCAGGCGCGCATCATGCACCTCGAGGGCGGGTCGAGCTCGGCCGGAATCGGCAGGAGCACCACTTACTACTACTACTACGCGTTCAATCGGATAAGAGTCTGCTCGCAGTACACCCGGAAAGCCGATCTCCTTCTGGGCCGGGGGCTCATCGAGACTCTACGGAGTGTCGTCAAGCCGCTGTTCAAGGAGAAGAGCGGCCGAGTGGCGAAGACTCGTGCCTCTCTTCGGGGAATGCTCTCCGGAATCAGAGCGCCGCGCCTTCATCCGAACGATCGATAGGACGTGCGACAAGAGCCCCCCGGTTCTTCGATCAGAGGAGAGTCTTCTCCCGATATGTGGGCCGGCCGACCTCGACGGGAACCTGCCATCGAGCACGGGCGGGTCAGGACATCCGGGTCCGTCCCCGGGTGAGTGCGGAAGACGGGCCTGCGCTTCCGCGCGCCGACCATCCCGGAGCGTCCGGCGCGGAGCTCAGTGCTGGATCATCCAGGCGGCAGCGTCCAACCGGGTGTCCTGAGCCGGCAGCGAAGCGAGCACCTGCGACACGGGCAGAGGCCGCTCGAGAGCGGCGCGGATCGCGTGTGCGAGTACTGCCGGATCGGCGTCGGCATCGAGAACCGTGTGCCCGCGGGCGCGCAGCCAGTCGGCGATACCCGTCTCGGTGGACGCGACGACGGTGCACCCGTGCGACAGCCCTTCGAGGATCGGGAGGCCCACCTGCTCGCGCCACCGCGGGGTGCGCTGCGAGAAGAGCACCAGCACGGAGGCCTCCGCCAGCCGCGCATGGATCGTCTCCCCCGGCGGGTCCTCGACGAACTCGACCCTGTCGTCGGACTCGGCGAGGTCGGACACGCGTGGAGCCAGCTCGCCTTTGCCGAGGATGCTGGCGCCGTCGGCGCCGTCGGCGATCGCCGGCCAGGCTCTGAGGAGGTGCTCGACGCCTTTGCGGGCCTCGAGGGAGCCGAGGAAGACGAGCCGCCGCTGTCGGGTCGGAGGAAGCGGATGCTCGGTGCAGGCCGGAGCCAGAGCGCCGAAGAGCCGGGTCCTCACGCCGTCGAGAGCGGCGCCGGCCAGCCGACGATAGACCTGCTCCGCGGCGGGGATGCCGAAAGCGATGCGGTCGTAGCCGCCGACGAGCAGCCGCATCATCGCGGCCGCGATCGGGCGGCACACGGACAGAGGGAGGCGGGTGTAGCCCGCGATGTTCGCAGCGAGATCGTCGTTGCCGATGGCGTACGCGCTCACGACGGTGTGCCTGCGGCGCAGCGCGTCGGAGGTCCGGATCGCGGCGAGGTGCAGGAGGAGTCCCGGCCAGGCGTTCAGCTGGAACGGCTCGTTCAGTTCCACGGTCCTGTACGGGGTGCGGAGGAGGTGCACCGCGGTCCGGACGCGTCCGAGCCGACGGTACGAGGCCCGACCTGCGACGGCTTCGTCGAAGTCGTAGTTGCGGGCGCGGAAGACCAGCCGGACTCCGAGGTGGGCGAAGCGCTCCAGGTGCACGGTGCGCGCACGGTCGTACACGGCGATGCTGTCGCTCGAGCGCGTCATCGCCGGTCACCTGTGAGTACCGGTCCATCGGCGCGCAGCACCCGCTGCAGCTCCTCCGCGATGGAGTCCCAGGAGAACAGCGTCGACGCCTTCTCGACAGCTCGACGCGCCATCGCGGGATAGCGGTCCGACAGCGCCAACCCCACGATCGCCTCGGCGAACTCCTGATCATCGGCATCGGGTGGCAGCAGGCGACCGTCCACCCCGTCATCGATGATCTCGGGGATGCCGCCCCGGGCGGGAGCGACGACCGGCGTCCCGACCGACATCGCGTCGACCAGCACCATGCCGAACGGCTCCTCCCACCGACAGGGGTAGAGCAGGACGTCCGCTCGTGCCATCTCCTCGAGCAGGACATGGGGGGTCACGAAGCCGTGGACGCGCACCCGCTCGACGCCGCACTCCTCGTTCACGCGCCGCGCCTCCTCGCGGACCCGCCGGATGTAAGGAGACTCCCCGGTCGAGCTCCCCGTCGCTTTGCCGCCGTAGACGTCGAGGGTCGTCGGGGCGATCCGATTGGCTGCACCGCACACGCGCACAGCTTCCACCACTCCCTTCTCGGCGATCAGGCGCCCGGCGAACAGCGCCGAGACCACCTCGGGACGCCCACGATCCGACCGGGAGCCCGCCACCACGGTGGCTCCGTTGTAGAGGACGCTCGACCGGTCCCCGGGCACACCGAGCAGGTCGACCGCCCTGCGCCTCAGGTACCCGCTGCAGAAGGCCCAGTCGTCGACCGAGCGGAGGACTTCATCGACTCCGCGGCGAGCGCCGAAGCCGCGGCGGACCCAGCTCTCCACCGAGTCGACCGCGTCGTTGTGCATGTGCAGGACGATCCGGCCGGCGTACCCGGACCGTCGCAGCTGGACCGCGTAGCCGGGACGGTTGTGGATGTGGACCACGTCCGCGCGCGCGAGGGAGGGCGAGCACCACCAGACCCAGACGACGCCCTGGAGCGTGAGGAGGCGCAGGACGCCGTGGGGATTCCGCCGCGTCAGAGCGCCCGCCGCGCGGCTCGCCCCGCGCAGAAGCCGGTCCAGAGCGGAGTACGAGCGCAGCGGTGCGAGGGGCACCCCTGAGGCGAAGTCCGGGGAGGCCGCCGGGCAGAACACCTCGACGGAGAGGGTGGACGAGAGGGGGCGGTAG
Organism: Rathayibacter sp. AY1B6; assembly: GCF_002932755.1. NCBI lineage: Bacteria > Bacillati > Actinomycetota > Actinomycetes > Micrococcales > Microbacteriaceae > Rathayibacter > Rathayibacter sp. AY1B6. Next base: position 34,683 of record NZ_PSWL01000019.1, on the reverse strand, counting down.
GCGTTGCGGACCCAGCTCGCGACGGCGCCCCCGGTCCCGTCGAACCGCTCCTCGACGGGAAGCAGCACGGCGACCGTGCGAGCAGGCGCGCGGGACGACCGCGCCCTCGCCGTGCCCACCAGCAGGACGACGGTGGCGTCGCGCGAGAGGACGAGGGTGATCAGGAGCGCGAGCACTGCGGCCACGACCTGCGCGGCGAAGCGGAGCACGGTCGGCGACGACTGCAGGAGCAGTCCGACCGCCACCACGGCGAGCGCGAGCGGCACCGAGTGGAGGAACGGCGAGAGCGTCGAGGCGAGGTACTCGCGGAGGGTGGCGCGCGTGATGCGGCGCAAGCAGAGGAATCCGATCACGTAGCTCATCGCGCCCATGGCGACCATCGACCAGGCCGCGCCGAGGACTCCCCCGGTCATCGTGGACACGATGACCAGGGGGATGTTGACAGTGGTCCGGACGAGATTGAAGGCGAGGCCGAGCCGGACGTTGTCCGTCGCCTGCAGCAGCGATCCGAGCGGGTTCCCCAGTGCTCGGAGCATTCCGACGACCGCGAGCAGGGCCAGGACTTCGCCGTACCCGGCCCAGGTGCGCCCGAAGACGAGGACCATGACGTCCTCCGCGGTGAGTGCGACACCGACGAGCAGCGGGATGCTCGCCAGACCGCAGAGGGTGACCATGCGCAGATAGTTCTGCCGGATGCGGCCGAGATCGTCCTGGATCAGTGCGAAGTAGGGGAAGAGGACCCGCGTGATGATCGGATTGATCCGCCCGGGGATGCTCACGCCGACGTTGAAGGCCAGGTTGTAGCCGCCCAGAGCGGCGGTGCTGACGAACCGGCCGGTCGAGATGGAGCTGAGGGTGTTGCCGATGTAGTTGAGGACTCCGTCGAGGGACTGGAGCACGCCGAAGCTCAGGAATCTGCGGGTATCGGACCACCGGAACCGCCGGCGGAGGCGGAAGTAGCGTCGTCCCGCCACGAGGAAGACCGCGGTCCGCCCGGCGGAGGCGACGACGACCGCCCAGGCGGCGCTCGCCGCGCCCGCACCGGCCAGCGCCAGAACGAGCGACACCGAGAGGAGCAGGGCGGCGAAGAGCACGTCGGCGATCCCGAGCGGCTTGAACAGCAGCCGCTTCTCGAGCATGGCCCGTGCCGCCTGTCCCCAGGAGGTGATGAGGAACGCGGAGGAGCCGATCACGAGCAGGGGCCAGGCCCCCGGGGCGTGGAAGAACGCGGCGACGGCCGGGCTCGCGCCCGCGACGATCAGCACGACGAGAGCAGAGAACCCGACGTTCAACCAGTGCACCGAGGACAGCTCGGACGACGTCACCGAGCGGCGCACGATCAGCGCGTTCGTCAGGCCGAGGCCGATGAAGACGTCGAGCAGGGAGTTGAGGATGGTGATCATGGCGACCAGGCCGAACTCCTCCTGACCGAGGATCCGGGCGAGGACGAAGATCTGCAGGATCTGCCCGAGGCTCCCGCCGACCACCGAGAACGCCGTCCACTTCGCACCGGCCACCGCGCGGCTCTCATGGGTCTGCGCGCCCGGGCGGGAGCGGGCGTCGCGGCGCGGTCGGTCCCCCCGGTGCCCTTGTTCCGCGTCAGGCACGGGGATCGTCCCGGATCGCGGCCAGGTCGGCGTCGGAGTAGGTCGCCCTGAGCTGCCGGTCGTTGCCGCCCTGCTCGATGTTCGCCGACATGAGCGAGACCCGCTGAGCGCCGGGGATCCCCGGCACGTCGAGCGCACGAGCTCGGACCTGCCGGGAGACCGCTCCGGCGCGGAGGGTGCACCGGTGCAGCCACAGGTCGTCGCCGTCGGGGCAGTGGTCCATGAAGGCGGTGCCGTGCCGCCGCGCCTCCTCGAGGACCGCCACGGGATAGAGGACGCCCGCGACTCCCGTGTTGAAGACTCGGGAGGACGCCTCGGTCGACGCTCTCATCGGCCACGAATCATAGGGCCGCACCCGGCCCTCGCGGTCGAACGTCATCTCCTTCGACCGGTAGGCCACGACGTCGTCAGGATGGGCCGCGCCGACTCGGACGAGCCCCGCCAGCCAGTCGCGCCCGTAGTGGACGTCGTCGTCGGCCGTGACCAGCGGGAGCTCGATCCGCTCGGCCTCCACGGCGTAGGGGTAGTACTTCTTGTGGGAGCGGTAGTCGGGGCAGGCGGCGATCTCGAGTCCTCGCCGCTGCAGGCGGAGCAGGCGACGGGGCAGGGGGCGTGACAGGTCGGACTCGCTCAGCCACAGCACGAGCCTGCGCGGGCGGGTGTAGCCGGAGCCGATCGACTCGATGACGAGGTCGACGTCCGGGATGCGCGGCCCGAACGAGGTGAGGGACACGGCCACCGGCGCGGTGCCCGTGAGCGGCGACGACCGCACCGCGCCGGTGGCCCGCCAGAGGGCGAAGCGCGCGCGCTTCGCAGCGGCGCTCGCCGCATGGCGCATGAAGGGCAGGATCGGCACGGGATCTCCTCGTTCTGTCGTCTGATCGGCCCGGGAACGCATGGTCGTGCGCTCGGCGGCATGCCGGCCGGAGGGCGCCGGCCCGGCCGCGGGACCGCACGGCGAGCGCCTCCTCGACGAGGAAGCCCGCCCAGCGTAGGAGGCCGCAGCCGCCTCGCGACCGATCGCGCACGTCCGACGCACAGAACGCGCCACCGACCGTCTCAGGGCACCGCAGCGCGCCTACACTCGCCGCAGTGCGGACGGCGGACGCTCGAAGCCGGATGCCGCCTCCGCTGCACGGGAGGCGCCTCTCGGCTGGATCCGAAGGAGACGATCGATCGTGACCGCCCGGACCGTCCCGCCCACCGGACGCGGACCCGCAACGCTCGGTGCCGCTGCTCCCGCGGACCTCGCCGAGGCGAGAGATCGACGGAGACGGCGTGGCCAGGTCCTCGTGATCGCGCTCGTCACCTTTGCGCTGGGGTCCTCGAGAAGCGTCGTGAACCTGCTGGTCGGCGGACGGGCCGCAGCTACCGCCACCTCGACCGGCACCGTGGTCGCGACAGGTGCGGGCGAGCTCGCCGGGAACGTCGCCGCCGCCGCCTTCGTCCTGGCCTGCCTCGGCGTCGTCGTCGCCAACGTCGCGCAGGTGCGGCGCTTCCCGCAGCTGACAGCTCTCATCCTCTTCCTCGTCTTCTTCGCGGTCGTCACGGTGGCCGACTTCGTCGCGAACGAGGCGTCCGGCCTCCGCTTCTCCTACTACGCGATCGCCGTCCTGCTCGTCGTCGGATGGAGCGTGCAGCCGCGCTTCGAAGACCTCGGGATCATCGGCGCCGTCGGGCTGCTCGTCGCCGTCGCCAGCCTCGCGCTCATCCCCTCCGGCACCGGGTGGATGTCCGAGAGCTACGCCACCCTCAACGAGAAGGCGCTGATCGGCGACAGGACGCTCGGCGGCATCTACCCGCAGGGGAACATCCTCGGCATGGTCCTGAGCTCGACCATGCCTCTGATGCTCCTCTTCAAGCGGAGGCTTCTCGGCCTCGCCTCGTTCGCCGTGGGTCTGTGGGCGCTCCTGCTGACCGCGAGCCGCACCTCCTGGGCAGGCCTCGCCGTGAGCACCGCCGTCGTGCTCGTCCTGCTGGCCGCGCGGAAGGGCCGGGTCCTCCGGATCCTCACCGTCCTCGGTGCCGTGGCGATCACGTCGGTGGTCGTGGCCCTCCCGATCCTCACGACCGATCCACTGGCCTTCACCGCACGGGGCCAGATCTGGATCTACTCGAGGGAGCACTGGGGGTCTCCGACGGCGCTCCTGTTCGGCAGCGGGCTCGATGTCTACGGGATCGGCGGTGCCATCGCCACGGCCCTCGGCGCTCCCTCCTATCACGGTCACAACGAGTTCGTGACTCTGATGACGACCTCGGGTCTCGTCGCCGCCATGCTCTTCGCCGTCCTGTTCGGACTGGCTGTCGCTCGCGTCCTGATGCTCCCGATCGGACGCCCGATGCGCAAGGTGTCGTACTTCCTGCTGACCCTGATCGGCATCTCGATCGCGGAGACGCCGCTGCGGATCGACACGGTCGACCTGCTGGCCTGGTGCACCTGGCTGCCGCTGGTGCTCTGCTTCTTCGCCGTGACCGGATCCGAGGGTCCGCTCGTCGCCGGCACTGCCGACAGAAGCCGTGCTCGTGCGGTCACGCCGCCGCTCGCCCTTCATCGCCTCGACCCGCCGCGCACCCCGAGCGAGCCGTCCGGGCGGCGCGCCGCCCCCTGGCGGTGACTCCGACCATGCCCTGGTCATGGCGGATCTCCGACGACGCCGCATGGGTCCGGACGGAGGACGCCGTGGTGGCGCTTCTCATCGTCGGCGCCGCCGAGCCGCTGGTGCTGAGCGACACAGCCGCCTCGATCTGGTCGGTGGTCGCGGCGGCGGACCCGCGCCACTGCACGACCGAGCTCGTCGTCGACGCGCTGGCAGACGCCTACCGCGTCGCGAGCGAGCAGATCGCCGGAGACGTCGAGCGCTTCCTGGCCGAGCTCCTCGAGCACGGGCTCCTCGAGCGCAGCTCCGCGTGAGGCGGTTCAGCCCGCGACGCGTTCGAGCAGCTGCGTCCAGGCCTCGCCCACTCGAGCAGGAGAGTGCGCAGAGGCCGCCCGCCGCATCCGCGCCGACCGATCCGCCCACTCGTCGTCATCGGACAGGAGCAGGGAGCACGCCCGAGCGAACTCCTCCGGGGTGTCGGCCACGAGCGCGGCCGACTCGAAGGACCCGAGGCCGCGAACCCCGTGGCGTGTCGACACGACCGGCTGGCCGGCCGCACCCGGTGCTCCCATCTTCATGTTCACTCCACTGCCCGAGAAGATCGGATTGACGAACACCCGCGCGGCGTAGAACGGGCCGGGATCATCGACCTCCCCGGCGAAATCGACTCCGGGAGTCTCGCGGAGGAAGGAAGCGAGGGAGCCGGAGGCTCGGCGGCCCGCGACCAGGAGCCGGACGTCGGGGCGGATCCGGCGGATCCGAGGGAGGACCTCCGCGATGAACCAGCGCAGCCCCGTCTCGGTGTGCGACTGGTCGAGGGATCCCACGAAGGCGACTCGGTCCTCTGCAACGACCGTGGGGCCCACCGGAAGCCGCGCGTCGTCGAAGACCGGAGGCAGGTACTCCACAGGGCCGCGGAACCGACGGTAGGCGCCGGAGTCCTCCGGCGAGATGACTCCGACCGCGGCGACGGCGTGGAGCAGGCCGGCGCGGACGGAGAGGCCGAGGCGGGCCGCCTCGGCCCGGAGATAGAGAGCGTGTCCGCCTCCTGTGTGGCGGGCGAGGGACCGGAGGAACGCCTTCTCGTCGTTGTGGCTTCGGAGGAGGACCGGTGCCCCGGTGCGCCGGCTCCAGGTGCGGGCGGCGCGCAGAGTCCACTCGTGGGAGGCCACGATGACATCGGGGTGGTACTCCGGGACGGGGCGCGGAGCACGACGCGATGCGAGCTGGTAGGGCTGTGAAGGCCGGCGGAGACTCGTGTGACCGAGCCCGCCACGCGGAACGAGCACGGCACCTGGAACCAGTGCCGTATGCAGGTCTCGGACAGCGGAGTCGACGGGCTCCCGGTGGAAGACCACCAGGTCGAGCTCGTGGCCCGCCTCGACCAGGCACCGGATCTCTCCGAGCAGCTCGACGCGTCCGCCGTTGGTGGTGGGGAAGAGCAGGTCGTCCGCGAGGAACAGGATGCGCATGGTGGCCTTTCCGATCAGTGCGCGCTCAGCGGCGCGGTGGAGCGAGGAAGTAGTGGACGACTTCTCGCAGCGACCCGCACAGGTGCGTGAGCGCTCGGGACCATCGCTGGAGGTTCTTGACGGCGAGCGACCGCAGTGAAGCGTCGGCGCGGAGGTCGGTGATGCGCACGACCTCGAGCGGGGCGAACACGGAGTGGAGGACCAGCCGCGGCTTCTCCCGCCACGGAGCCTGAAGTACGGCGATGATGCGCCGAGCCGAATCCGAGCTCGTACGGGTGTGCCACCGCCAGTTCCGCGAGAGGCGCGGATAGACGACGCCCTGGCTCTCAGGGAGCAGCTCGAGCACCTGGCGGAGCGGACCGACGGCTCCCGTCCCGAGCGCGAAGTCCAGCAGCTCGTGCGGGCGCTCCACTGCGAGGTCCCGGATCTCGTCGAGCTGGGCGGAGCCGTCGGACCGCGAGCGGAGCTCGTTCAGCAGGAGGATCCCGAGGTGGTCCCCGGACGACGGCACGGTGATCGCCCGGTGCGCGACATCGACCCTCGTGCGTCGCGACCACAGACGGTCGAACACCGCGCCCCACTCCTCCTCCATCCCGGGGAACCGGAAGTGCAGGTCGATGTCGCAGGGCCAGCTCGGGCTGTACAGCGTGATGGAATGCGGCTGCAGGAAGGCCTTGTCAGGATCCTCGGGGCGGACGAGCCATCCCCTGCTGCTGAGCTCGGCGACCAGGGCTGACAGGCTCTCCTCGGGGACGAGGACGTCCGTGTCGGACGAGATCCTCGGGGAGCGCAGACCTTGCAGCTGCGCCGTCGGACCTTTGACGAAGAGCACTCGCACGCCCACCCGGTCGGCCGCCGCCGCGACGAGCGCATGACAGAGGAGGACCGCGGCGGGAAGCGGGACGGCCCGGGGAGACCCGGCCGTCATCGGGACGGCGGGCGCGGTGTGCAGCACGGGTTCGTTCTGACTGTGCGCCGGCGCGAAGCGCACGCGCGCGCGTGTCGGGCAGACGATGCACCGGCGGATCGTGCACCGGCGGATCTGACACCGGCGGATCGCGGACTGATCGGGACCGCCTCCTCACTGGTTCGGGCCGCCTCGCGTCGAGAATGACGGACGGGAGCACAGCGCTCGAAGGCTATTCGCGGGCCCAGGACGGTCCGCAGCAATGGCGCGTTCCGTCAGAAGAGTGGCCCGCTGCGCTCTTTCGCGCCTCCGGGGCGTCGGCTCCTCTCGAGGACCGATCGCCTTGTGTAGCGTTGCGACCGTGCTGCACATCCGACTCCGCGCCGACTCGTCCGCTCCTCGCCGATCGGGGAGCCTGCCGCTCCTCCGTCCCATCGCGGCGGCCCGGGCGGTCGCCTCATGAGGGGCATCGTCCTCGCAGGCGGATCGGGGTCGCGCCTGTGGCCGATCACCAAGGGCATCTCGAAGCAGCTGATGCCGATCTACGACAAGCCGATGATCTACTACCCGCTGTCGACGCTGATGATGGCCGGGATCGACGAGGTCCTCGTGATCACGACGCCCGAGTACAACGACCAGTTCCGCGCCCTGCTGGGCGACGGGTCGAGCCTGGGCATGCGGATCGAGTACGCCGTGCAGCCGTCCCCCGACGGGCTCGCGCAGGCGTTCCTGATCGGTGAGGAGTTCATCGGCGACGAGTCCGTCGCCCTGGTCCTGGGCGACAACATCTTCCACGGCACCGCCCTGGGCACCGCCCTCGCGGCGAACACCACGATCGAGGGCGCCGTCATCTTCGCCTACCAGGTCGCCGACCCGCGCGCCTACGGAGTCGTCGAGTTCGACGAGCACTTCCGAGCCGTCTCCATCGAGGAGAAGCCCGAGCAGCCGCGCAGCAACTACGCCGTGCCCGGCCTCTACTTCTACGACAACGACGTCGTGGCGATCGCGAGGACGATCACGCCCTCGGCCCGCGGCGAGCTCGAGATCTCGACGATCAACGAGCGCTACCTCGAGGCGGGGCGGCTGAACGTCCAGGTGCTCGACCGGGGAACGGCCTGGCTCGACACCGGGACCTTCGACTCGATGATCGAGGCGACGGAGTTCGTGCGCGTGATCGAGCAGCGGCAGGGGTTCAAGATCGGCTGCATCGAGGAGATCGCCTGGCGCAACTCCTGGATCGACGACACCCGCCTCGCCGAGCTCGCCGCACCGCTGGTCAAGAGCGGCTACGGCGCCTACCTCCACCGCCTTCTCAGACTCGAAGGCGTGAACGCGGGCCGCTGAGCCCGGCCTCCCCGACCTCCCCGACCTCCAGGAGAACCCCGTGCGGATCCTCGTCACCGGCGGTGCCGGCTTCATCGGCAGCAACTTCGTCCACCTGACCCTGCGCGAGCGTCCCGACGCGCGGATCACCGTGCTCGACAAGCTCACCTACGCGGGCAGCCGCGACTCCCTCGCCCCCGTCGCCGACCGCGTGCGGCTGGTCGAGGGCGACGTCGCCGACGCCGAGCTCGTGGACCGGCTGGTCGCCGATGCGGATCTCGTGGTGCACTTCGCTGCGGAGTCGCACAACGACAACTCGCTGCACGACCCGACGCCCTTCCTCGCGACGAACGTCATCGGCACCTTCGCGCTCCTCCAGGCGGTGCGCGCGCACGACGTGCGGTACCACCACATCTCGACGGACGAGGTCTACGGCGACCTCGAGCTCGACGACCCTGCGCGCTTCACCGAGCGCACCCCCTACAACCCCTCCAGCCCCTACTCCTCGACCAAGGCCGCCAGCGACCTGCTCGTGCGCGCCTGGGTGCGCTCCTTCGGCGTGCGCGCCACGATCTCCAACTGCTCCAACAACTACGGCCCCTACCAGCACGTCGAGAAGTTCATCCCCCGCCAGATCACCAACGCCATCGACGGCATCCGCCCCAAGCTCTACGGCACCGGCGCCAACGTCCGCGACTGGATCCACGTCGACGACCACAACACCGGCGTCTGGGCCATCATCGACCGCGGCGAGATCGGCGAGACCTACCTCATCGGCGCCGACGGCGAGAAGAGCAACCTCGACGTCGTCACCCGCATCCTCACCGCCTTCGGACAGCCCGAGGACGCCTTCGACCACGTCACCGACCGCGCCGGACACGACCTCCGCTACGCCATCGACTCCACCCGCCTGCGCACCGAACTCGACTGGCGCCCCCGCTACACCGACTTCGACGCAGGACTCGCCGCCACCATCGACTGGTACCGCGCCAACGAGGACTGGTGGCGCCCCGCGAAGGCCGCCACCGAGAAGAAGTACTCCGCTCAGGCCTGACGCGGCCCGCCGGCTCGGATCAGCGCGGACCGACTCCGGTCGACACCCGGCCCGAGGGCCGCGGAGCGTCGCACGGGCCGGGGGTCCGCTTCGCGCGGGAACGACCGGACAGGACGATGCGGAGCAGCTGCAGCGGCTCGAGGAGATAGCGGGCCGCGAGGCGGCGCGGATCGCGGGCCAGACGGAACAGCCACTCCACGCCCAGGGCGCCCATCCACCGCGGGGCGAGCGCCTGGGTGCCGGCGATGTAGTCGAGGCAGCCGCCGACGTTCGCGAACGCCGCTCGCGGGGCGAGCTCCCGGTTCTCCAAGATCCAGCGCTCCTGACGGGGCATGCCCATCCCGACCAGGACGAGGTCGGCGCGGGCGAGCGACTCGGCGAGCGGCCGCTCCTCGCCGGCGCCGTGCCACTGCTGGTCGAATCCGTCGTACGCGAGCCAGGTCATCCGGGAGGTGCGGGCGGCGACCGCCTCCGCCGCTGCGGCCGACGACTCCGGCGTGCCGCCCACGGCGACCACCACCAGAGGCTCGTCGTTCTCGATCAGCGGGAACAGCCAGTCGGTGCTGCCGATGCGGTGCTGAGGCGTCAGAGGCGAGTCGACCGCCGTTCCTCGGGCGAGCGCCAGGATCGGCCAGCCGTCGATCAGCACCGTGTCGGCCTGCTCGCAGAACCGGCGGAAGTGCTCATCGGTCTGCGCCATGTAGAGCCCGTGCAGGTTCAGGTTCCCGATGATGCGGCCCCGGTGCTCGCCGGCGAGGATCTCGGCGATCATCTCCGGAGCGGTCCGGGCGTCCACATGACCGAGGTCGAAGGGGAGCGCGGTGCGCGCAGCGACTGTCATGCGGTCTCCTTCACGGAGGTGACGATGGTCTCGACGCGGCGGGCCCACGAGTGCTCGGCCCAGACGTCGCGCTGGCGGTCGGCCGCGACCCGGGAGAGCTCCGGCAGCGAGCGGACGCTCTCGGTGAGGACGCTGCGCAGGTCCTTCTCTCCCGCCGAGTCGTAGCAGACGACGGGGTAGCCCTCGCGCTGGAGGCCCGCCGTCACGTCGTGCCGGCTCGCGACCACAGGCTTGCCCGCGGCGAGGTACTCCCAGAGCTTCAGCGGGGAGAAGTAGCTGCCGTTGGCGCTGGAATGGCCGGCGAAGCAGAGGTCGACGCCGGCGAGGAAGGCGGGGACGTCGTCGGGGTGCACCCGTCCGCGGAAGGTGACGCGATCCGCGAGGCCGAGCTCGCGGACCTGCCTCTCCAGGTCGGCGCGGACCGGTCCGTCGCCGGCGATGTCGAGGTGGACCTCGCCCAGGTCCTCCGAGGCGAGCAGCTCGATCAGCGAGGAGACGTTCTGCCACGGGTAGAGCGTGCCGAGGAACCCGATCCGCGGGGTGCGGGTCCCGTCCACGATCTCTGCGGGGCGGTGCACGGTGTGGTCGACGCCGTTGGCGACGACGAGGATGCGCTGCCGGGGGATGCCGTACCGGGCGGTGAGCTGGTCGGCGAGGGCGTCCGTGACGGCGACGATCAGGTCGGCGCGGCGGAGCGTGCGTCCCTCCATCCACTCGGCGAGAACGCGGCTGGTGGTCGCCCGCCGCTCGCTGGTCGCCTCGACGGCGAGGAGGGCGTTGACCTCCAGGACCCAGACGGCCCCGGTGAGGCGACGGGCGAGGGAGCCGAGCTCCTGGAAGAGCGCGTACCGCTCGTAGGCGAAGTCGGCGGTCGACCCGGAGACCCGGCGCTTCAGCTGGAAGCGCGAGCGCACCCGGGAGACCAGCCGGAAGACGTCGGTCGCCACGATGGACAGGCGCGAGCCGGACATGCGGCTCTCGGACCCCTGACCGTGCACCGCCTCCGGCATGGTGTCCCCCACGATGAAGCGCTCGACCTCGACTCCGCTCTGCTCCAGGCCGTTGATCACGCCGAGGATGTGCGAGCGCGGGCCCAGACTCTCGGTGGAGGGCTTGGTCGACAGGCGCGGAGCGCCGGATAGATACAGTGCTTTCACGGGGCGATGCTCTCCAGACGGATCACTTGACGGTAACACCGGGCAATTCGGGTCCGAGACTGGTTCGGCTACCCGTTGGGGGGTCATGGCGGCGAGAATCGTTCACCTCGCTCGTGAGTCCGATCGATTAGCCTTCACCTCGGTTCGTCGAGTATTACAGACAGTGCAGGACGGTGGCATGACACCCGTTCGTCCGACCGACAATCATCGGATTCCCAAAGGGGACTTCATATCCTGAACACATTGAAAGGGAATCACGCGTGACCGATCCGGCCCCGAAGAGGAATACCGTCCGAGTCCTCCTCTCCGTCGCTCCGCCGGACGGAACCACGCGATTCGTCGACCAGGTGACGCGCTTCGCTCCCGAAGAGATCGACTTCTCCTTCTTCTCCTGGAGAAAGGCGTTGATCGGCGGATGGGACGTGTTCCACGTCCACTGGCCGGAATTCCTGATGAGAGGGAGATCGAAGCCGATAGCCGCGGCACGGACGGCATTGTTCGCGCTCTTTCTCGCTCGCTTGTCGCTTTCCCGGGGAAAGATCGTCCGCACTCTGCACAACCTCGAGCCGCACGCCCCCGGCGGTCGCATCGAGACGGCGCTCCTGTCCGCTCTCGAGCGCCGCACGGACCTCTTCGTGACCCTGACGGGGGTGACGCCGGTGCCGCGCGGTGCACGCTCCGTCCTCATCCCCCACGGCCACTACCGGGACGTGCTCCCGCTCGAGCACAGCGCTCCGGTGCAGCCGGGACGACTGCTGTACTTCGGCCGCATCGAGCCCTACAAGAACGTCGAGCGCCTGGTCGAGGTCTTCCGGGAGCTGGACGATCCGGAGCTCGTCCTCGGCGTCGTCGGCAAGGCGCCCGCGGCCCTCGCCGAGCGGATCGCGCGGGCCGCCGCTCTCGACGCCCGTGTCGCGACGCGCTTCGGCTTCGTGCCGGACGAGGAGATGGTCGCCGAGATGACCTCGTCGCAGCTGGTGATCCTCCCGTACACCGAGATGCACAACTCGGGCATCCTGCTGGTCGCGCTGTCGCTCGGCCGCCCCGTCCTCGTGCCGCGCACCCCGGCGAACGTCCTGCTCGCCGACGAGGTCGGGCAGGAGTGGGTACGCATGTTCGACGGCGGGATCGACCGCGACGACCTGCTCGCCGCCGTCCGCGCGACCGCCGATCTCCCCGCGTCGGGACCCGTCCTCGCGGGACGCGACTGGAGCGCCGTCGGCGCGTCCTACGCCCGCGCCTACCACCTCGCGGTCGACGCCCCTGTCGCTCGTGCCCGCCGAACAAGAGGGACCTCATGAGCACCCGCATCTTCGTCAATCCGAGCGGCCAGAAGGAGAACCTGGGCGACTCGGTGCTCCGCCGGGCGTACCTCGAGGCACTGCGCGACCAGGGACAGCTGCACGTCTACGCCGGCACCCACTCCGCGTACATCTCGGGACTGGGCCTGTCCGCGGAGGACGTCGTCTACCACTCCCGCTCGAGCTGGCTCCGCGCCGCCCTCGCCGTCGGCCCGCGCGGCTCCCGCATGGGCTTCGCGCTGAACGCGGGCGAATGGGTCCTCGATCGCCGCTTCCTCGTCAACTCCGCCTGGCAGACGGCGCTGCTGACCCGCTCGCGCCTCGGCGGCGGCCGTCCCGTCGCCCTCGGCATCGCGCTGCGGCGGGACCAGGGAGCTCTCCCCCGCCGGTGGTTCCGACGCATGCTCTCCCTGACCGGGACGACCAGCTGGCGCGACCCGGACAGCCGGTCCGACCTGGGCATCGGGACCGTCGCTCCAGACTGGGCCTTCGCGCTGGGCAGCGCGCCCGAGCGGTTCCGCCCTGCGGATCAGCGCCGTGCGATCGCCGTCGCGCTGAGGGGCGATCGCCCGGCCCCCACCGGAGTCTGGCTCGGGACGGTGCGCGCACTCGCCCGCTCGCTCGACGCCCGCATCGTCGTCGTCGATCAGATGCAGGAGGACGAGCAGCGCTGCGCCGAGCTCGCCCGCGACCTGGACGGCACCGTCCTGGGCTGGGACGCCTCCGTCTCGCACGCCGACCACGAGGAGCGGGTGCGCGAGCTCTACCGCGACTGCGCCGCGGTCGTCAGCGACCGGATCCACGCCCTCATCCTCGGGATGACCGAGGGCGCCGTCCCGATCGGCTTCACCACGAGCGACCCGGAGAAGGTGCGCCGCACGTTCGCCGCAGTCACGACCCTGCCGGTGGCCTTCGCCGAGAAGGACGTCACCGGCGAGGCGGACGCCCTGGAGCGGGCGCAGGCCCTGCTCGATCAGAGGGACCGGCTCCTGGCCGACCTCGCCGTCGGGCGGGAGCGCCTCGCCGGGCTCCGCGGCTCGCTCGCCCTCTGACCGCCGGGGCACCCGGGCCGGGAGTCCTCCGCGACCGGGGGCGCCGAGGGCGCCTCCGCGCCGTCAGCGCCGGCGGATCGCCAGGACGGTCCGCTGGAGGAGCCGCGCGTCCTCCCGGTAGGCGCGGAGGAGGAGGACGGCGAGCCCGGCGATCGCCAGGTCGATCGCGCCCACGATCAGCAGCTGGCCCAGGGCGCCGAGGCCGGTGGTCAGCGCCAGCGCGGGCAGAGAGACGACGACGATCGCGACACCGAGCGCGAGCGGACGGCAGGCCTGCAGGAGGAGCGCCCTCACGTCGATGCCGGCGCGCGGCACGGCGAAGAACGACAGCACCACCCAGTTCAGGACGAGGCCGGCGGTGCTGCCGATCGCGACGCCGATCGGCCCCCACACCACTCCGATCGCCATGAAGACGACCATGAGCGAGCGCGAGACGATGCTGAACCGCAGCTGGAGCCCGGTCAACGCCTTCGCCAGGAACACCCAGTAGTAGACGAACCCGAGCGCCTGGAAGACGCCGCCGATCGCGAGGATCCGGAAGATCGTCTTCGACTCGTCCCAGCCGGGGCCGAGCGCGATCTCAATGATCGGGTCGGCGAGCGCGGCTGCCGCGAAGAAGACTCCGCCCATGACGTAGGCGAGCACGAGCTGAGCCCGCTGCACGTACCGCTCGAACTCGGGGCTGTCCTTCATCCGCGAGAGCACGGGGAAGGCGACCCTGGTCATCGGCGCGGCGATCTGCTGGAGCGGCATCCGGAAGATCTGGTAGGCACGGTCGTAGACGCCCAGCGCGCCGGCGCCCCAGACCCGACCGATCAGCACACTGTCGGCGTTGCCGCTGATGTAATTGACCAGCTGCACCCCGACCGTGTTCGCGCCGAAGCCGAGGAACGCGCGCATGCCCTGCGTGCGCGAAGGCAGGCCGGGCAGCCAGCCGGCACCGATCACCAGGACGACCAGGGTCGTGACCGCGACCAGCAGCTGCTGGGCGACGAGGGCCCAGTAGCCGGCTCCTGACAGCGCGAGCAGGACCGCGCCGGTGGAGGCGACGAGCTGCGCCAGAACGTCGGAGGCGGCGAGCCAGCGGAACCGGAAGCGGCGGGAGACCTCCGCCTTGAACTGGGCCGTGACGGAGTTGACCACGAACACCGCGGACAGCGCCTGGCAGACCGGGACGAGCTCGTCGCGCCCGTAGAACGCCGCGATCGGCACCGCGAGCAGGAACACGATCCCGCCCAGCACCAGCCCGAGGAGGACGTTGATCCAGAGCAGGTTGTTGCGCTGGGCGTCGGTCACGTCGCTGGACTGGATCGACGCCATGGAGAGCCCGAAGTCGCCCAGGAGCGTCGCGACTCCGGCGATGGCCAGCACCATGGAGACCACGCCGTAGTCGTCCGGGCTCAGGAGGCGCGCGAGGACCGCGAGCGCGCCCAGCTGCAGGACGAAGCGTATCCACTGCCCGCCGAGCGTGGCAGCGGCGCCGCGGGCGGCGTCACCGGCGATCGTCACCGCGCGGCCTCGACGACGCTCCCCCAGAGATCGCGCGGGAAGGCCTCGAGCAGCGCGTCCGGACGCCAGTGCAGGGGCGGCTCGCCCCCGGCCTGGATCGCCTCGGCGACGGTCGCGGCCGGGGTGAAGCCCGCGCGGCCGGAGCCCTCGTAGTAGTCGCGGTACTTGAAGTCGGGCTCGCTCGCCGAGGCCACCAGCCGGGCCGGGATCCCCAGCGACTCCGCCACGACGATCGCGTGCAGAGACGAGCCGACGACGAGGTCGCTCGCCGCGATCGCACCCAGCACCTCGAGGACGGGGCGCGTCGGCTCGACGAGGCCGTCCTCCGCCCGAGGGGCTGTCCCGTCGGCGCGCATCCGGCGGAGATCGTTGAGGTTCGGGAGGACGGTCACCCGGCGGTCGGGAGTGCCGCGGCGCAGCTCCTCGCGGCCCCAGAGGGTGCCGACGAGCAGGCCCGGGTCGCCGTAGACCTCGGGGACGGCGATGCCCCGGGCGCGGAGGAAGCCGCGGGTCAGAGGGCCGCGGACGGCCCGGACGTCGAGGTCGGTGAAGTCGAACCGCGCGTCCAGCGACTTGCCGTTCGCACCGATGCCCCACAGGGTGTCCCCGTCGCGGGCGAGCTTGAGGATCGACCCCACGGCGAGCAGTCGGCGGCGCTCGGCAGCGGAGCCGGGCGAGATCCCCTCGCGCTGCAGGATCCGCTCCACGATCATCGGGCCGAGCAGATCGCCGAAGTTGTCGACTCTCCTGCGGATCGGCACGAATCGGGCCCAGGGGGCGCGACTGATCGGCTGTGCGGGATTCCAGTGGACCACGTCGATCTTCGGCACAGAAGTATGCTCTCCTCGTCCTGCGGCATGCGAGAATCACGACGCCGACCTAGACTAACGGCACTCGGCACAGCTGCCTCACCGCGTGATATCCCCGCTAGCGAGCGGCGCCCGCGCTCTCGACGGAAGACGATCCCATCTCGAACAATCGATCAGCTCTTGTACCCCCCAACGGGCGGCAGAGAGTCGCGCGACGCGGAATGCCCTCGAGCGATCCTCGACGGGCGAGACGACCGCTACTGGTAGGCGCGCTCCTGGGCTCCGCGGCAGGGCTCGTCGGAGTCCAGGTCAATGCTCTCGGCCCTTTCCAGGGAGTGAGCATGCTGCTGGTGGGGCTGTCTTTCCTCACGGCACTTCTCTGGAAGGACAGAGCTCTTCTCGCCCGAGTGAGACTGACTTCTCTCGACTACTCCTTCCTTCTCCTCCTCACCGTCTGGGGAATGCTCGAACTCGTGAATTCGGGCGAATTGAGGCATTCCCCTTTCATCGGCGTACTGCTCACTGTCGGTGTCTCTTATGCGGCCACCTTCCCGGTCCGGATGGTCGTCCGCGCTCCGTCGGACCTGGCGCCGTTCCTCCGCGGGTTCAGCGCACCGGGCGTGCTCGTCGCGCTGATCGCGATCGCCCAGCTGCTGCGCGTGCCCGGCGTCAACGAGGTGCTGGTGCAGATCACGAGCTCCGGCGGTCTCGCCGAGCGGCTCTCGAGCGGCTGGGACATCCGGGGCACGTCGACGATCGGCCACTGGACCGCTCTCGGCGGGTACCTCGCCTGCGTGATCGCGGCGTCCTGCGTCGACCTGATCATCAGTTCCGCAGGTACGAAGCTCGCCCCCTGGCCGGTCGCGGCCCTCACCGTGCTCTTCGCGGGCGCCGTCACGACGCTGACGTTCGCGACGATCGGCGCCGCAGCGGTCATCCTGGCTCTCACCGCCCTGCGGCTGAAGGCCCGCCCCGTCCTGGTCCTCTCGGGAGTGGCCGTGCTGGCGGCCGGCTGGCTCGTGCTCGGGCAGAGCATCGCCGCGCGCCTGGAGCAGCAGTCCGGACAGTCGCAGTACGCGATCGCTCAGTACTCCTGGCTGCCGCAGACCATCGGCTACCGGGTCAACATCTGGGTGACGGAGACGCTTCCCGCCATCGCGGAGCGTCCGCTCAACGGCTGGGGCACCCAGGTCTACTCGGCCGTCGACAAGGGCTGGCCCGTGCGGCCGTCCTCGCTGGTGTGGGTGTCGCCCGAGTCCGAGTGGATGCGCACGCTGATCGCGAGCGGAGTCCTCGGCCTCCTCGCCGAGGTCCTGCTGCTGCTGGTCGCGTTCGCCGTCGTGCTCCGCTCCCGTCGGATGCTCGGAGCCGCGGCCGTGTTCCCGGTGACGATCCTGATGGTCGTGCTCGTGGTGATCTCCACCATCCACAGTCACTTCTCGAACCCCGGCGTGCCCCTCGCGCTCTGGCCGCTGGTCTTCGCCGTGGCCGTCGCGGCTCGTCGAGCGAAGACGCCTCCGGTGCCGCCGTCGAAGGCCGGATCGCCGAAGCGTAGCCGGCAGTACCTCCCCCGCTGACCCGGTGCACGGTCGGACGTCGGCCGGCCGTGCAGCCCTGCGGCTAGACCGACTGGCGCCAGGCCCCGCCGTCCCAGAACAGCAGCAGCTGCCCGCCCGGATCGACGGCGACGTCCTGGCCGCCGGTGAGCGCAGTACCGCCCGCCGCGCCGTGACGCACGGTGACCGGACGCGCCCCGGCGTGCAGCAGGTGCAGCCGCTGACCGAAGACGCTGCCCGAAAGCAGGGCCGCCATCGTCAGCGTGTTCGTGGACACCAGGCGCACCATGATCACCGGGTCGGGTGAGAGCGGCAGGCGCTTCTGGGTCGCCGTGACCTCGTTGTTGCCCCAGACGAAGACGCCGGAGGTGGCGACCTCGGTCGCTCCGTCGGCGGGCACGTCGCACCGCCACTCGACGGACGACTGCGGCGACAGGTTCTCCCCCGGCATGTAGCGGAACGGGTAGCTGAACCGCACGTTGCGGGCGCGCACCAGGTGGTCCGTCCCGCTGAAGACGCCCCAGGTGCGGGCGACCACGTCGGGCGTGCTGCGCACCTCCAGTCCGTCGATCTCCGTGCGCTGCTGACCCGGGACCGCGCCCGCCGTGCTGCCCGAGCCGATGGGCCGGGGCGTGCCGGAGGTGTTGGCCTCGAAGTCGAGGATGGTGTCGCGGATCCGCAGCAGGCTGTTCTCGGAGTAGATGCCGTGGTAGTCGCCGGTGCCGGGGTTGCTCGCGCCCGCGCGGAACACGCCACCGGCCAGCACGACCGAGGCGTTGTAGCTGACCAGCAGCGCTCCGGTGCGCTCGGCGTAGACGTCCGAGGCCGTCACCGTCGGCGAGGGGTCGAAGACGCCGGCGCTCGGGTGCCCGGCGGGGCGACGGACGACGCGCACCGCGGCCCCCCGGGCGTCGAACGCCCGGAATCCGTTGATCTGGTGCGAGCGCGAGTCCCCGCCCTTGGCCTCGTCCTGCACGATGACGCCGTTCTCGACGAAACGGGCCGTGCAGTCCACGACCCGGTGCCCGATCCCCCGCAGCTGGTAGCCGGACTGTCCCTGGCTGCCCTGGCCGATGCCGGAGGTGGCCGTGCAGCCGATGAAGGTCACTCCCTCCGAGCAGTGGTGGGTGTCGAAGGCGCTCGAGGTGGTCATCAGCGCGTTCACTCCCGAGACGACCGTGCCGTAGGTGCGGCCGTAGCCGGAGAGATCGCTGTTGGCCGCGACGCGGTTGGTGTCGTCGGAGTAGGAGTGGCGCACATGCGAGTACACGCCGCGGTCGACCTGGCCGAAGCTGCTCCCGACGTCGGAGACGCCGTACCCGAGGATCGACGAGCCCGCGTCGTCGGTCGCGAACCGCACGACCGCGTCCTCGACGAGGTATCCGTAGCAGGAGGTGAAGCGGAAGACCGGGCCGGAGGCACGGGTGACCGTCACGGAGCGCAGCTGCGGATAGCGCAGGCGGGAGAAGTAGACGAGGGGCTCGTTCGACGCGGTCGCGCGCGCAGCCGCGACCATCAGGGTGCCCCCCTCGATCGAGAAGGTCTGGTCCGAGATCTGCGCGACGCGGATGTTGGTGCTGTAGGTCTCGCGGAGCACTCCGCCGAGCACCACCGTCGATCCGGAGGAGGAGCGCACGACCGCGAACTCGCCCAGGCGCGACTCGACGACGCCGTCCCCCGGCCGGCGCTCCGGGATCGGGTCGTCCGAGACGATCTTCACGATCGTGCCGGGAGCCCAGTCCGGTGTGCCGCCGACGCTCAGCTGCGACACGGCGGAGGCTCCGGCGGGCGCGGCGATCGTCACCGCGGTGACGGGGAGGACGGTGCCGTACGCCCCGGAGACCGAGAAGATCGGCTTCGACGAGGTGGCGATGAGGGTCGCCCCGTGCGCGCTCACCCGCAGGGACTTGGCGAGCCGAGGGTAGAGCGAGGTCCCGACGAGGTAGGTGCCGGTCGGGATCACCAGCAGGCCGCCCTCGGGGACGGCGTTCATCGCCTTCTGCAGGCCGGCGCTCGAGTCCGTCGCGCCGGTCGCGTCGATGCCCGAGAAGCGGGCGGCGGAGGCGACCACGGCGATCCGGTCGAGCTCGCCCTGCGAGATCGTGACCGCGGCCTCGGCGGCGGGGGCCGCGGCGGCGCTCCAGGCGCCGACCGCGCCGATCGCACCGGCGGCGAGGACACCGCGACGCAGGAGGGAGGCGGGACGCCCCGGGTTCTCGTGAGTGGTTCGGTCGCCGATCAAGGGGGGCCTCCCGGACGTGCGGTCGTGGTCGCGGGGAGAGCCCCGCGCCCCCATTGTCGGAAGGGGTCGCCGACGGGTGGCGCGAGTGAGCCTTATTCGAGGAGACCCCCTCCCACCAGGGGGACATCTGCGCTCAGCGCAGGAGGTGCGCCTCGATCACGGAGCTCTGGGAGCGTGCGTCGTCGATCTCGTGATCGTCGCCGCAGTAGGCCATCAGCCAGCCGCAGTCCGACTTCCGGGTGGAGCCGAAGTAGGTGACGTCGAGGCCGTAGGTGTCGGCGGCCGTGTAGAAGGCTTCGCCGACGTCCGTCCAGGAGCCCGCGCCGCCCGCGGCGAGGGAGAGGCTCTGATCGCTCGGCCAGCCGACCTCGCCGACCGAGCAGTGCACCGAGTACTGCCGGCACCACTGTCCGAAGGTCGTGACAGCCGCCACGAAGACCTCCTCGTCGCTGCCGCCCTGCTTGTCCGAGCGCAGGGTCGTGCCCGTGCCGCCGGGGTAGAAGTGCTGCGAGTACACGATCCGGTCCAGCGGATCCTGGATCCACGGCCCGTCCGGCGCGATCGCGGCGACGGTGCCGGTCGTCGCCTCCCGCATCCCCTCGACCCAGATCGTGTGCCGATCACCGGTCCCCCGGACGGCCGACACCACGGCCTGCGTGTAGGCCTTGTAGGTCTCGACCGGGACCAGCGCCCGCTTCACCTCGTTGAAGAGGTCGTAGGCGGCGATGCGTCCGTCGTCCTGGAACTCCGCCGCGAGCAGGGTCCAGACCCGCTGCGCCTGGGACACCGAGAGCCCGGATCCGAACCAGACCGTCCCCTCGGGCAGATCGCCCTGGCTCGCCGGGTAGGTGCCGTTGTTGTGCAGGTCGAGCACGACCCGCATGCCGGCGGCGCCGATGGCGGCGATCTCGGTCCGGAGCAGCGAGACCGCCGCCGGATCGAGCCCCTTCGCCAGCGCGTCGTCGGTGCTCTCCCCCTCGGCCTGCGGCTGCAGGAGCGACCAGGGCACCGCGAGCCGGACCAGCGTGAGCCCGCGGCCCGCCAGGAACTCGTAGCTCTCGGCCGGGTTCCCGGCGGTGCAGTCGACTCCGACGTCGACGCGCGACTGCAGGTCGAACACGTTCACGCCGCGGAGGGCGGACCGGCCGCCCAGGTAGTCGTCGACCGAGCCGGTGGCGGATGTCCCCGCTGGCGACGCGGAGGCGGACGCCGGCGCGCAGGCCACGGGAGCAGTGCGGTCGCCCCGCTCGAGGAGCCGCACGGCGACGACGACGAGGGCCGCGACCACCACGACCGCCAGGACGATCACCAGCGTGCGGCGGAGCCGACGGCGCGGCCGATCGCGTGCAGGGACGATGCGAGCCTCCCGAGCCTGCCTGCCCGGCGCGGCCACCGGATCGCCGCTGAGGCTAGCAGAGCCCCGCGACGCGTCAGCGCACCGCCACCGTCGCGCGGTCGCGGCCGGTGAGATCGCGCTGCGTGGTCGCTCCGCGCCAGCCGTCGGCGGTGAGCAGGTCGCGGATCTCGGCGCCCTGCAGCTCGCCGTGCTCCATCACGAGCACTCCCCCGGGCCGGAGCAGGCGGAGGGCCGTGGCCGAGAGCGAGCGGACGACGTCGAGCCCGTCCTCGCCGCCGTAGAGCGCGGAGGGCGGATCGAACAGCCGCACCTCCGGGTCGCGCGGGACGGCCGCGGCCGGGATGTACGGCGGGTTGGAGACGACCACCGAGACGGTGCCGTCCAGTTCGGGCAGCGCCCGGGCGAGGTCGTCGAAGACGATGCGCGCGTTCTCGAGCCCGAGCCGCTCGCGGTTGCCGCGGGCCCAGATGAACGCCTCGGGAGCGTTCTCCACGCCGATCACGCGCGCGTGCGGCACCTCGTGCGCGAGTGCGAGGGCCAGGGCTCCGCTGCCCGTGCCGAGGTCGACGGCGACCGGCTCCGGGTCGACGACCGCTCGGAGGGCGTCGATCGCGATCTGCGCGACGCCCTCGGTCTCGGGGCGCGGGACGAACACGCCGGGTCCGACCGCGAGCTCGAGCGAGCGGAACGGCGCGATCCCGGTGATGTGCTGCAGGGGCTCGCGAGCGGACCGGCGCTCGATCGCGCTCGCGAACGCTGCGGCGTGCTCGTCGTCGACGCTCAGCCCCGTGATGAGGCGCGCCTGCAGCCGGCCGCGGCCGAGCCCGAGCAGGTGCCCGAGCAGCAGCTCCGCGTCGACGTCCGGCGTGGGGACGCGGGCGGCGGCGAGGCGGGCGACCGCGTCCGCGAGGAGGGTGCGCGCGTCGGCGCCGGTGGTCACGAGGGTCACGCCTCCTCGGAGCCGATGTCGGCCAGGCGGGCCTCCTCGTCGGCCTGGATGGCGCTCTCCACCACGGGATCGAGCGCACCGTTCATCACGCCGTCGAGGTTGTACGCCTTGTAGCCGGTGCGGTGGTCGGCGATGCGGTTCTCGGGGAAGTTGTAGGTCCGGATGCGCTCGGAGCGGTCCATCGTCCGGATCTGCGTCTTGCGCGCGTCGGAGGCCGCCGCGGCGATCTCCTCCTGCTGGCGCGCCAGGATGCGGGCGCGCAGCACGCGCATGCCCGCCTCGCGGTTCTGCAGCTGGCTCTTCTCGTTCTGCATCGAGACGACGATCCCGGTCGGGAGGTGGGTGATCCGCACGGCGGAGTCGGTCGTGTTGACGGACTGCCCGCCGGGACCGGAGGAGCGGTAGACGTCGATCTTCAGGTCGTTCTGGTTGATCGCGACCTCCTCGGGCGCGTCCACCTCGGGGAACACGAGCACGCCCGTGGTGGAGGTGTGGATCCGCCCCTGCGACTCGGTCACGGGGACGCGCTGCACCCTGTGCACGCCGCCCTCGTACTTGAGGTGCGCCCACACGCCCTGCGAGGGATCGGTGGCGTTGCTCTTGATGGCGACCTGCACGTTCTTGTAGCCGCCCAGGTCGGACTCGTCGCGGTCGAGGATCTCCGTCTTCCAGCCCTTCGCCTCGGCGTAGTGCAGGTACATCCGGAGGAGGTCGGCCGCGAACAGCGCGCTCTCGGCTCCGCCCTCGCCGCCCTTGATCTCCATGATGACGTCGCGGCCGTCGTCCGGGTCGCGCGGGATGAGCAGGCGCCGCAGCTTCTCCTGCGCCACCCGCAGCGACTCCTCCAGCTCGGGGACCTCCTCCGCGAAGGCCTCGTCCTCGCGGGCGAGCTCGCGCGCGGCCTCGAGGTCCTCGCCGGCCTGGACCCAGGCGGAGTGCGCCGCCTTGATCTGGCTCAGCTCCGCGTAGCGCCGGTTGACCTTCTTGGCGCGGGCGGCATCGGCGTGGAGGGCCGGGTCGGAGAGCTGCGTCTGCAGGTCCTCGTGCTCGGCGAGGAGGACGCTGACGGATTCGAACATGGGGTCCTGGCTTCCGGAGGTGGTCGGGGTCGGGCTCATCGCCCGGGGACGCGAAAACGTCCGCGGCCGCCCCCGGTGACAGGGGCGACCGCGGACGTCGGGGCGCTAGTGGTGGCCGTTGCCGTGGCCGGCGGTGGCCGGGCCGACGGCCGACTTCGAGACCTGCATGAGGAACTCGACGTTGGACGAGGTCTCCTTCAGGCGCGACAGGATGATCTCGAGCGCCTGCTGCTGGTCGAGCCCGGCGAGGGCGCGGCGCAGCTTCCAGGTGATCTTGACCTCGTCGGCGCTGAGCAGCATCTCCTCGCGGCGCGTGCCGGAGGCGTTGACGTCGACGGCGGGGAAGATCCGCTTGTCGGCGAGGTGGCGGGAGAGGCGGAGCTCCATGTTGCCGGTGCCCTTGAACTCCTCGAAGATCACCTCGTCCATCTTCGAGCCGGTCTCGATGAGCGCCGTCGCGAGGATGGTGAGCGAGCCGCCGTTCTCGATGTTGCGCGCCGCTCCGAAGAACTTCTTCGGCGGGTACAGCGCCGAGGCGTCCACGCCGCCCGAGAGCACGCGGCCCGAGGGGGCCGCCGTCACGTTGTAGGCGCGGCCGAGGCGGGTGATGGAGTCGAGCAGCACGACGACGTCGTGGCCCAGCTCGACCAGGCGCTTGGCGCGCTCGATCGCGAGCTCGGCGACGGTCGTGTGGTCCTCGGCCGGGCGGTCGAAGGTGGAGGCGACGACCTCGCCGCGCACGGTGCGCTGCATGTCGGTGACCTCCTCCGGACGCTCGTCGACCAGGACGACCATCAGGTGGACCTCGGGGTTGTTCTGCACGATCGCGTTGGCGATCTGCTGCAGGACGATGGTCTTGCCCGCCTTGGGCGGCGCGACGATCAGGCCGCGCTGTCCCTTGCCGATGGGGGCGACCAGGTCGATGATCCGCTGGGTCAGCTTGCCGGGCTCGGTCTCGAGGCGCAGGCGCTCGGTCGGGTAGAGCGGCGTGAGCTTCTGGAACTCGACGCGAGCCGCGGCCTCCTCGACGGTCTGGCCGTTGATCGAGTCGACGCGGACGATCGCGTTGTACTTCTGGCGGCCGCCGCCCTCGCCCTCGCGGGGCTGGCGGATGGCGCCGACGACCGCGTCGCCCTTGCGCAGGTTGTACTTCTTGACCTGGCCGAGGGAGACGTAGACGTCGCTGACGCCGGGCAGGTAGCCGGTCGTGCGCACGAAGGCGTAGTTGTCGAGGACGTCGAGGATGCCGGCGACGGGGATGAGGACGTCGTCCTCGCCGATCTCGGGCTCGAAGTCGTCGCCGATCGCTCCGCCGCGGCGCTTGCGGTCGCGGTAGCGGCTGCGGCGGCCGTCCTCGCCCTCGGCCTGCTGGCCGTTCTGGGGCTGCCCGGAGCCGTTCTGCTGAGGAGCCTGCTGGCCCTCGGACTGCGCGGCGCGCGTGCCCTGGCCGTTCTGCGGCTGCGCGGCGGGGCTCTGCTGAGCGTCGTTCTGGCGGTCGTCCCCGCGGTTGCGGTTGCGGTTGCGGCGGTTGCGGCCGCGGCCCGTGCCCTGCTGGTCCCCGTTCTGCTGCTGGTCGCCGCTCTGCTGCTCCTGCTGGTCGACGGAGTCGGAGGAATCGGCGTCGTTCTCGGCGGGCGCCTGCTCGGCCTGCTCGCCCTGCTCGGAGCCGCCCCCGCGGCTGCGGCGGCGTCCGCGGCGCTCGCGCTGGCCGCCCTCGCGGGAGGAGTCGTCCGACTCCGGCCCGTTGGGCAGCTCGATGTCGATGACGGGCCTCGGGGCCTGGCCGGCGTCGCGGTCCTGCTCGATCACGGGGAGGTCGGGGATCAGCGACTCGACGCCGGTCCCGCCGGGGATGTTGAGGTGCTCGCCGGCGGCGACGGTGCCGCTGGAGGCACGGCGCGAGCTGCGGCGGCGGGGCGTGCGCTCGGCGGGCTCGGCGACCGGCTCGGCCGCTGCGGGGAGCTCGAGCTCGACCGGGGCCGACTCGGCGGCCGTCGCGGAGGGCTCGTTGACGGTGGGCGCAGCCTGCTCGAGGACGTCGGCCGTGTCGGCCTCGGTGCTCTCGACGGGCGTCGGCAGCTCCGCCGGCGCCTCGGGCTGCGGAGCGGACTGCTCGGCCACATCGGCCGGCTCGGCCTCGACGCCGGTGGCGTCGACGTCCGGGGCGACCGCTGCGTCGTCCGGAGCGACCGCGTCGGCGATCGCGGCGGGCGCGTCCTCGGCGGAGGCGGCGCGCAGGTCCGAGATGGCCTGGACCAGCTCGCCCTTGCGGAGCTTGGAGGCGCCGCCGAGGCCGAGCCGCGTCGCGAGAGCCTGGAGCTCGGCGACGCGCAGACCCGAGAGGTCGGCGGTGAGGTCCACGGTCGAGCCGTGGGTGTTGACGTCTGTCACTGGAGAGGGTTCCTTCCCCCCGGGAACGAGTGCTCACCGGGAGAGCTCATCGACCGTGCGGTGCCATCGCGTGTTCTGATCCACGCGATGCTCTCGGCCGCCGGGACCGACTGCCGCAGAGAGCGAAGAGAGGGCCCGGAGACCAGGCGCCGGTCTGCAAGAGGAGCAGGGGCGCCCTTCACACGATGTGATGGCCGTGGTTGTCGGGACGATCCGTCGGACAGATTCCGCTCGTTACGCGGTTCCTCGGGATGCGGTCCCCACTGTAGCACCCTTGAAGTCGACGGCCAGCATGTGCGCGCGCCACGGCGTGGGGGCCTCCCGCTCCACCAGATCCGCGGCGGCGAGGCGCTGTGCAGGGTCGCTGCAGAGCACCAGGACGCTCGGTCCGGCACCCGAGACGACGGCCGCGTAGCCGTGCGAGCGCAGCAGCGCGATCAGCGCGGAGGTCTCGGGCATGGCGGCCGCGCGGTAGTTCTGGTGCAGCTTGTCCTCGGTCGCCGCGAACAGCAGCTCCGGGCTCTGGATGAGGGCGGCGATCAGGAGCGAGGAGCGCGAGACGTTGAACACCGCGTCCTCGTGCGGCACGCTCTGCGGCTGCAGCGAGCGTGCCAGCCGCGTCGACATGGTGTGCTCGGGCACGAAGACGACCGGGGACACACCGCGGTGGACCATGAGCTTCTTCGAGCGCGGGCGCAGCGGCGAGTCGTCGGCGCCGGACGCGTGCGGCTCGACCCAGGCGATGGTGAGGCCGCCGAACAGCGCGGGCGCCACGTTGTCGGGGTGCCCCTCCATCTCGGTGGCGATGCGGAGGAGGTCGTCCGAGTCCAGCTCGACGACGCCCTCGAGCAGGCCCTTCGCGGCCATGATGCCGGAGACGATCGCGGCGCCGGAGGATCCCATCCCGCGGCCGTGGGGGATGATGTTGCGCGCGATCACCTCGATGCCGGGCATCTCCTGCCGTTGGTCGGCGAACGTGTACGCGATGGCCTGCACGACGAGGTTCGTCTCGTCGGTCGCCACCTCGCCCTCGCCGACTCCGTGCACGGTGACCCGCGCACCCGTGGCCGCGACGGCCGTCACGTCGAGCTCGTCGTAGAACGAGAGCGCCAGGCCGAGCGTGTCGAAGCCGGGGCCCAGGTTCGCCGAGGTGGCGGGGACCTTGACGTGGACGGTGCGGCCGACGGGAACCGCCGAGGTCATGCGCCGGCCAGCCCCAGCACGTCCGCGATCGCGGCGGTGTCGACCGGGACGACGGTCGGCGTGATGTCCGCGCCGTCGGCCGTGCGGAGCGCCCACTGCGGGTCCTTGAGCCCGTGGCCGGTGACCGTCAGGACGACGGTGGCGTCCTTCGGGATCGCTCCGGCCTCGGCGCGCTCGAGGAGCCCCGCGACACTGATCGCCGACGCCGGCTCGACGAACACGCCGACCTCGCCCGCGAGGATGCGGTACGCCTCGAGGATCTTCTCGTCGCTGATCGCGCCGAAGTAGCCGTCGCTGACGGTGCGCGCGTTCAGAGCGAGCTCCCACGAGGCCGGGTTGCCGATCCGGATCGCGCTGGCGATCGTCTCGGGATGGCGGACCGGCGCTCCGTGCACGATGGGGGCGGAGCCCTCGGCCTGGAAGCCGAACATGCGCGGGAGGCGGGTCGACTCGCCGCGCTCCAGCTCCTCCGAGTAGCCGCGGAAGTAGGCGGTGTAGTTGCCGGCGTTGCCGACCGGCACGATGTGGAAGTCCGGCGCGTCGCCCAGGACCTCGACGACCTCGAAGGCCGCGGTCTTCTGGCCGGCGATCCGGTCCGGGTTCACGGAGTTGACCAGGTGGACCGGGTAGTTCTTCGCGAGGTCGCGGGCGATGTCGAGGCAGTCGTCGAAGTTGCCCTGCACCTGCAGCAGCTGCGCGTTGTGCGCGATCGCCTGGCTGAGCTTGCCCAGGGCGATCTTGCCCTCGGGCACGAGGACGGCCGCGGTGATGCCGGCGTGCGTCGCGTAGGCGGCGGCCGACGCGGAGGTGTTGCCGGTCGAGGCGCAGATGACGGCCTTCGCGCCGTGCTCGACGGCCTTCGAGATCGCCATGGTCATGCCGCGGTCCTTGAAGGAGCCGGTCGGGTTCATGCCCTCGTACTTGACCCACACCTTCGCGCCCGTGCGCGCCGAGAGGGCCGCCGCGGGGATGAGCGGCGTGCCGCCCTCACCGAGAGTGATGACCGGGGTCGCCTCGGTGACATCGAGGCGGTCCGCGTACTCGTGCAGGACTCCGCGCCACTGCTTGGCCATCTCAGGCTCCTTCAACTCGTAGAACGGACGTCACGGCGCCGACGAAACCATGCGAATGGAGGGCGGTGACGGTGGCCGCCAGATCGGATTCCGCCGCGGCGTGCGTGCCGATGACCAGGGTAGCGGTCGGCTCGCGCCGCTCCGCACCGCCCTGCTCCTCCAGCGGGTCGGCGCCGGGCGGGGTCTGCACCAGTGTCTCGACCGAGACGCCGTGGTCGGCGAAGACGCCCGCGATCTGCGCGAGGACGCCGGGGCGGTCGAGGACCTCGAGGGTGACCTGGTACCGGGTCGTGACGTGGCCGATCGGGAGGACCGCGAGCCCGGAGCTCGCGCTGGTCACCAGGCCGGGGCCGCCGACGACGTGGCGGCGGGCGGCCGACACGACGTCGCCGAGGACGGCGGAGGCCGTCTCGATCCCGCCGGCGCCGGCGCCGTAGAACATCAGGTCCCCGGCCGCCTCCGCCTCGACGAAGACCGCGTTGTTGGCCCCGTGCACGGCCGCGAGCGGGTGGGAGCGGTGCACGAGCGCGGGGTAGACCCGCGCGGAGACGCCCTCCACGCCGGTCTTGGCGTCGGTCAGCCGCTCGCAGATCGCGAGCAGCTTGATCACGTAGCCGGAGTCGCGGGCCTGGTCGACCTGCGCCTTCGTGATGCCGGTGATGCCCTCGCGGTGCACCAGGGTGACCGGGACGTCGGTGTGGAACGCGAGGCGGGCGAGGATCGCCGCCTTCTGCGCCGCGTCGTAGCCCTCGATGTCGGCGGTCGGGTCGGATTCCGCGTAGCCGAGCTCGGTGGCGCGGGCGAGCGCGTCCTCCAGGCTCGCGTGCTCGGTGTCCATCCGGTCGAGGATGTAGTTGGTCGTGCCGTTGACGATGCCGAGGATGCGGTGGACCCGGTCGCCGGCGAGGCTGTCGCGCAGCGGCCGGATGATCGGGATCGCGCCGGCGACGGCCGCCTCGTAGTTGAGCTGGGCGCCGACCTGGTCGGCCGCCTCGAAGAGCTCGTTGCCGTGGGCGGCGAGCAGCGCCTTGTTGGCCGTGATCACGTCCGCGCCGGACGAGATCGCGGTGAGGATGTGGCTGCGGGCGGGCTCGAGCCCGCCGATCAACTCGACCACGATGTCGGCGCCCAGGATCAGCGACTCGGCGTCGGTGGTCAGGAGGTGCTTCGGGATGTCGGTGGTGCGGGGCGCGTCCACGTCCCTGACGGCCACGCCCACGAGCTCCAGCGGCGCCCCCACGCGCTGGGCGAGCTCGTCGCCGTGGTCGAGCAGGAGGCGCGCCACCTGGGCACCGACGGACCCGGCGCCCAGCAGGGCGACGCGGAGGCTGCGGTACTCGATCATCGGGAGGTGGCCTTTCGTTCGATGCCGGCGTCGCGGCGGAGGAGGTCCTCCTCGGTCTCGCCGCGCACGAGGACGCGGGAGCGCCCGTCGCGGACGGCGACCACCGGGGGGCGCCCGAGGTAGTTGTAGTTGCTGGCGAGCGACCAGCAGTAGGCGCCGGTCGCGGCGACGGCGAGCAGGTCGCCCGGCCGGACGTCCGCGGGCAGGAAGTCGTCGTGGACGACGATGTCGCCCGACTCGCAGTGCTTCCCGGCCACCCGCACGAGGGCGGGCTCGGCCGAGGAGGAGCGGTCGGCGATCCGCGCCGTGTAGTCGGCGCCGTAGAGCGCCGGACGGGCGTTGTCGCTCATGCCGCCGTCGACGCTGACATAGCGGCGGACCGCGGTCGAGCCCTCGGAGCCGACCGTCACGTCCTTCACGGTGCCCACCTCGTAGAGGGTGACGCCGGCGGGCCCGATCAGCGAGCGGCCGGGCTCGATCGCGATGTGCGGGACCGGGACGCCGCGGGCCGCGCACTGCTCGGCCACCGCGTCGGCGACGGCGGCCGCGATCTCGGCGATCGGGGTCGGGTCGTCGGCGCTGGTGTAGGCGATGCCGAAGCCTCCGCCGAGGTTGAGCTCCGGCACGGGGCCGTCCGCGAGCAGTGCCGCGTGGACGTCGAGCAGGCGCGACGCCGACTCCGCGAACCCGGCGGAGCCGAAGATCTGGGATCCGATGTGGCAGTGCAGCCCGAGGAACCGCAGGGACGAGAAGGAGCGGATGAGGGCGACCGCGGCCGGGCAGTCGGCGAGCGCGAGGCCGAACTTCTGGTCCTCGTGCGCCGTGGCGAGGAACTCGTGGGTGTGCGCGTGCACTCCGCTGTTGACCCGGAGGCGCACCGCCTGCACGCGTCCGTGCCGCTCGGCCGCGGCCGCGACGCGCTCGATCTCGACGAGGCTGTCGAGCACGATCGTGCCCGCGCCCACTTCGACGGCCCGGTCGATCTCGCGGAGCGACTTGTTGTTGCCGTGGAGGCCGAAGCGCTCGGGCTCGATCCCGGCCGCGAGGGCCACCGCCATCTCGCCGCCGCTGGAGAGGTCGAGGTTCAGCCCCTCGTCGCGCATCCAGCGGGCGACCTCGGTCGAGAGGAACGCCTTGCCCGCGTAGTAGACGGTGACGCCGGTGCCGATGCGGCCGAGCTCGCGGGCGAAGACCTCGCGCATCTCGACGGCCCTGCGACGGGCGTCGGCCTCGTCCACCACGTAGAGAGGAGTGCCGTGCTCGCGCACCAGTTCGGCGACGGGCACTCCGGCGATCCGGAGCGCGCCGTCCTCGCCGCGCTCGGCGCTGTCCGGCCACACGCCGTCGGCCAGCGCGTTCGGGTCGGCGGGCGTGTGCAGCCACTCAGGCGCGAGCGGATGCCGGGGGGCGCGGGCGCGGGCGTCGACGGTGTCCACGGGTGAGACCTCACAGGAGAGAGTGGGAGCGTCACTGCGGGGCGAGCGGGTCCGGATTGACCCCTGAAGCCAGCGATGTCAGTGTTCGGCCCGCGGAAGACGCCGGCACAGGGCTCCGATCCTACCGGTCCGGGGCGGCGGCGCCGCGCGGGCTCAGGCGCAGGTGCCCGGTTCCTGCTCGGCGGGGTCGCTGAGGAACGTCGGAGAGAGTGCGAAGCTCGCGTTCAGCGACTCGTCGGCGACCTCGACACCGGTCAGCGTCAGCCCTCGCGGCACCGAGTCCGCGATGCACACGGAGGACGGAGCGAGCAGGTCGCCGGAGACGGCGCCGAAGCGGTCGCGGAAGTCGGTCGCCGAGAAGGTCGCTCCGGCGGCGGAGACCTCGGCCGGGGTCAGCCGGATGGCTCCGTCCACGGCGGCGAGCTCCATCCCGACGCCCGCGCCGAGCCGGAGGCCGAGCACCTCGACGGAGGCGGTCACGCGCACGAGCGGAGCGTCCAGGGTCACCTCGTCGACCGGCACGGCGCTGCGCTCGGTCACGAGCCGCGCGACCGAGGCCGCGTCGATCGCGACCGTCGTGCTGCCGGACTCGACTGCTCCGACTCCGCTCACCGGCACGCCGATCAGGGTCGCGGTCACATCGCCGTCGAGCTCGCCGAAGGTCACGTCCGAGCTGCTCAGGTCGAGCCGGTCCAGTCGCCCCGAGACGAGCTGCGGGAGCACGGCCCAGCCGGCGACGTCGACGTCCACCGCCCGGTCCGCGGGCAGCGCGAGCGCCTCGCGGAGGCTCGCGGCGGCGCGGTCGGCGACGGCGCGGCGAGCGAGCGAGTCGCCCACCACCGCCGCGACCACGAGCAGCACCAGCACCACGACGACCACCACGACCGCGCGTCCCCCGCGCCGGCGCCGCGGCACCGCCACC
Source organism: Rathayibacter sp. AY1B6 (assembly GCF_002932755.1). Taxonomy (NCBI): domain Bacteria; kingdom Bacillati; phylum Actinomycetota; class Actinomycetes; order Micrococcales; family Microbacteriaceae; genus Rathayibacter; species Rathayibacter sp. AY1B6. The sequence goes on along the minus strand of NZ_PSWL01000019.1, from coordinate 3,501 downwards.
GACGCGCTCACATCCGGTCCGGAGCGGTGACGCCCAGGAGCGAGAGCCCGTTGCGGAGCACCTGCCCGGTCGCCTCGTTCAGGCGCAGCCGGGTCGAGTGCACGGCCTCGACCGGATCCTCGCCCTGCGGCACGACCCGGCAGTTGTCGTACCAGCGGTGGTAGAGCCCGGCGACCTCCTCGAGGTACCGCGCGACGCGGTGCGGCTCGCGCAGCTCCGCGGCGTGCGCCACGATGCGCGGGAACTCCTGGAGGCCGCCGAGCAGCGCCGACTCGGTCGGGTGCACCAGCGTCTCGGGCGCGAACGGCTCGACGGGGACGCCCGACGCCGCGGCCTTCGCCGCGACCTGGCGGGTGCGCGCGTGGGCGTACTGCACGTAGTAGACGGGGTTGTCGTTGCTCCGCTTGGTCAGCAGGTCGAGGTCGATGTCGAGGGTCGAGTCGGCGGAGGAGCGCACCAGCGAGTAGCGCGCGGCGTCCACGCCGACGGCCTCCGTGAGGTCCTCCATCGTGACGACGGTCCCCGCCCGCTTGGACATCCGGACCGCCTCGCCGTCGCGGAGCAGGTTGACCAGCTGGCCGATCAGGATCTCGAGGTTCACGCCCGGGGTGTCGCCGAACGCCGCGCACATCGCCATCATCCGGCCGATGTAGCCGTGGTGGTCGGCGCCGAGCATGATGATCGCCCGGTCGAAGCCGCGCTCGCGCTTGTCGAGGTAGTAGGCGAGGTCGCCCGCGATGTAGGCCGCCTCCCCGTCGCTCTTGATGATGACGCGGTCGCGGTCGTCGCCGAACGAGGTGGTGCGCAGCCAGGTGGCGCCGTCCGCCTCGAAGATGTGCCCGAGCTCGCGGAGGCGCTCGATCGCGCGGTCGACGGCGCGCGACTCGTGCAGGGAGTTCTCGTGGAAGTACACGTCGAAGTCGACGCCGAACTCGTGCAGGCTCTGCTTGATCTCGCCGAACATCAGCTCGACCCCGATCGAGCGGAAGGTCTCGGCGAGCTCCTCCTCGGGCAGGACGGCGAGGTCGCCCGGGTAGGCGGCGGCGACGCGCTCGGCGATGTCGCCGATGTAGGCGCCGCCGTAGCCGTCCTCCGGGGTCGGCTCGCCGCGGTGGGCGGCGAGCAGGCTCCGCGTGAAGCGGTCGATCTGCGCGCCGTGGTCGTTGAAGTAGTACTCGCGGGTCACCTCGGCGCCCTGCGAGAGGAGCATCCGGGCCAGGCTGTCGCCGACCGCCGCCCAGCGCGTCCCGCCGATGTGGATGGGGCCGGTGGGGTTGGCGGAGACGAACTCGAGGTTCATCCGCACGCCGGCGTAGGCGGATCCGGTGCCGTAGGCCTCGCCCGCCTCGACGACGGCGCCGGCCAGGGCGCCCGCGGCCGCGGCTTCGAGCCGGACGTTGAGGAAGCCGGGACCGGCGACCTCGACCGAGGCGACGCCCTCGGCCGCGCCGAGCCCCTCGGCCAGCTCGGCGGCGAGCTCGCGCGGATTCGCGCCGACCCGCTTCGCGAGCTTCATCGCGATGTTCGAGGCCCAGTCGCCGTGGTCCCGGTTCTTCGGGCGCTCCAGCACGACGTCCGAGAGCTCGACGCCCGCGTCGCTCCCCCGTCGCTGCACGGCGTCGAGGACGAGGGCGTGCAGGGAGGCGGCGAGCTGTTCGGGAGTCACGGGGAGCGATTCTACCGGCCGCCGCGCCCGCGCCCTCCGTCTCTCCTGCACCGCGGAGCCGCTCAGCAGGGCGGCGTTGCTAGGGTGCGACGCATGCGCCGTCCCGCCGCCCTCCTCCTCGTCGCCCTCGCCGCGGCGGCTCTCTGCGGCTGCTCCCCCGCGGCCGACCCGGAGCCCAGCGCGAGCGGCGCTGTCAGCGGCACGCCGATCCCCCTCGCCTGCGAGCAGCTGGTCCCGGCCTCGGCGCTCGCGGGCCTCTGGGGCGGATTCTCCCCGGACGACGGCATCGAGACCACCGCGGTCTCCGAGGAGATCGCCCAGTACGACGGGCTGGTCTGCGGATGGTCCGACGATTCGGGAGCCGAGCTGCAGCTGGCCGTGGCCCACCTCGACCCCGCGGTGATCGAGGCGCTCAAGAACGAGTTCTTCACCACCAGCAAGGCCGTCCCCACCTACGGCAAGCCGCCGGAGATCGAGGGCTACTACCAGGTGGCCGAGGGGAGGGGCGCCGCGGACGCCTTCGTCGGCGAGTACTGGATCGAGGCGTCCAGCGCCTCCTTCGTCGAGCCGGGCGACCCCGAGCCGCTCGTGCGGTCGGCGATCGGCGTCCTCGCCGGCTGACCCCGGCGTCAGCCCAGGCGCACCGGCGAGACGTGGTCGTCGACGAGCGCCGCGTCGCAGTCCGCCTCCACGCTCATCCCGGTCAGGCGCAGGTCCGTCAGATAGCTGCTGAGGAACGCGGTGTCGGCCGTGTCCCGGCCCGACGAGATGCGCAGCATCGACCCGCGCGGAGCCAGCCGGGTCGCGTCCACGACGTGCCAGGCGCCGCCGACCCACGCCTCCGTGACCGCGTGGAAGTCCCGCGGCTCGAGCCCCGGCGCGTAGACCGCCGTCACCCGGGCGGGGATGTCGAGGGCGCGGAGGAGCCCGGCGACCGTGTGCGCGAAATCGCGGCACACGCCCTGGCCGCTCTCGATCACCTGCGCCGCTCCCCCGGTGCCGACCGTCGACCCGTAGACGTAGGACAGGTGGCCGTGCACCCACTCCTCCACGGCCGTCAGAGCCTCGAAGCCGCGGGCCCGCCCGAACTCGCGCCGGGCGATGCCGCCGAGCACGTCCGCCTCGGCGTACCGGCTCGGGCGGAGGTACTCCACCAGCTCGAGCTCGCTCGGCTCGTCCGGAACGCCGTGCCCGGCGACCCGCGCCCGGTACTCGACACGCAGGTCGCCCTCGTTCCCCGCGACACGGTGCACCCGCGCGCCGTGCCGGGCCGGGAACTCCCGCACAGGCACGTCCTGCCCGTCGAGCCGGACGGTGAACGAGTCCTCGAACGCATCGCCGGTGGGCGTCGCCGCCACCAGGAAGATGAGGTCGGTCGGACCGTTCAGACGCAGATCCAGCGAGGCGGAGACAGTGCGCAGCATGGCTCCATGGTGGCACGCGCGAGGACCGCTCCCGGCGTCGGGGCCCGCCCCGCCCGGGTGCTAATGTGGTCAGGCACTCCTGGCCCCCATAGCTCAGGGGATAGAGCACTGCCCTCCGGAGGCAGGGGCGTAGGTTCGAATCCTACTGGGGGCACATCCGCGGTCCTCCGCTCCTCTTCCCGGCATGCGAGCGCTCGGCTCCGATGCCGGTCGCCCCTCGAGGAGCACCCTCGCCGCTGCGGGCCGAGCAGCGTCACCCGGGATGCGACCGAGTCCGTCACGAGCGCTTCTCGTCCGGTGCCCCCCCCCCCCCCCCCCCCCCCCCCCCACCCCCCCCCCCCCCCACCCAGCGCCCCCCGTCTCCCCGGGGGGGGCGGGGGCGGGACAGCCGGCAAGCTGCCCCGAACAACC